>JAAYCC010000238.1 GCA_012729875.1 Clostridiales bacterium
AGTATCTGTCTTGGAGAGTATTCAATGAAAAAATATCTCGAAATTGGGAAAATTATAAATACCCATGGTATTAAGGGCGAAGTCAAGATCGAGCCATGGACCGACGATGCTGAATTTTTGAAGAGATTTAAGCTTTTTTTTATCGAAGAAAAGCCCTATAGGCTTTTGTCCGCAAGGGTCCACAAGAGCTTTCTAATAGCCTCCCTTGAGGGTGTGAGAGATGTCAACGAGGCTATGGTTTTAAAGAACAAAGTGATTAAGGGCGATCGTGAAGAAATTGAGCTTGAGGACGGACAGTTCTTTATTCAGGACATAATCGGCGCGGCGGTTTTGGACGAGAGCGGAAAAGAACTGGGGAAAATTTCAGAGGTGCTCGATCTGCCTTCAAGCAACGTATATGTCGTAAATGGTGACCGGGAAATTTTAATACCCGCAGTTCCGGAGTTTATTATAAAAACCGATATTGAGGCGGGCGCGGTGCTTGTTCGCCTTATTGACGGGATGTGAGAATTTGGCGGAGTCCGATGAATTTAGAGAAAATGAGTATGCAGAGCGGAAAAAACCTCTGATGCGTATTGACATAATGACTCTGTTCCCCGACTCAATGCGGGCTGTTCTTGGCGAGAGCATTTTGGGGAGAGCGGCGGCAAAGGATATAATTGAAATAAATTGTATCCAAATAAGAGATTTTACAGAGAACAAGCAGGGACAGGTGGACGACTACACCTACGGAGGAGGCTGGGGCTGTGTTATGATGGCACAGCCGCTCAAATCCTGTCTCGACTTTGTAAAGGATTGTGCGCCTGACCGAAAGACGCGCGTCATTTATATGTCTCCTCAGGGCGAGACCTTTACACAGGAAAAGGCGCGCCGGCTGAAGGACGACTATGACCATCTTGTACTTGTCTGCGGGCACTATGAGGGCGTGGACGAGCGCTTTATCGAATCTTGTGTGGATGAGGAGGTATCCATTGGGGACTTCGTCCTCACAGGCGGCGAGATCCCGGCAATGGCGGTGGCGGACTGTGTCTGCCGCATGATACCGGGCGTACTGTCCGACGAGGAGTGCTTCACCGGAGAGAGCCATTGGAACGGACTTCTCGAATACCCGCAGTATACCAGACCCGAGATTTGGGAGGGGATTGCGGTACCTGATGTTCTGAGGAGCGGACACCACGCGAATATCGCCAAATGGCGGCGCAAGCAATCGATGATCCGAACGATGAGACGCCGCCCGGATATGTTTGACAAACTAATTTTTAAGGAGAAATCTGATAAAAAGCTGCTGGCGGAGATTGAGAGAGAGACGGAGCTTACAGAGGGGGAAGAATTGTGATCGTCGGAATAGACCTCGGCGCCTCTGCGCTTAAGATAGTTGGGATCGAAAGAAATAGGGTGCTTTTTACACACGCCGAGAGCGGCCGAAAAACGGAAGTCGGAGTTACCCTCGGCAACGTGCTTTCTCAGAATGGTTATCGCAGTGCGGATGTTGAAACAGTGGCGCTCACAGGCGTAGGCGCCGAAAAATGTGTTGTCGGAAAAGGATATAGCAATGTCGTCACTGTGTCTGAAATTGAGGCTACAGGCGAAGGCGGTACATATCTTGCGGGGATAGACAGCGCAGTTATCGTCAGCCTCGGGACAGGGACTGCCATTGTACTCGCAAAGGACGGTGAGTACACCCATATAGGGGGAAGCGGCGTCGGCAGCGGCACTGTACGCGGTCTGGCGAAGAGAATGATGGGAATTACCGATCTTCCGGAATACTTCTCCCTGGCAGAGAAGGGTGACAGATCTAAAGTTGATTTGCAGATAAGAGATTTATTCTCTGGAATGGATACTTTACCCCTCGACCTGACAGCGTCCAACTTTGCAAAATCCAGCGAGGAGGCTGCGGATGAGGATTGGGCTGCGGCTATAATTAATATGGCTCTTGAGGTTGCGGGTTCACATGCTGCGCTTGCCTGCAGCGGCTTCGGTGTGGATACAGTTGTGATAACGGGAGGACTGTCCCAGACTGCCGCCGCCGCCAAGTGCTACGCAGGGTTTGACAGACTTTACCCACAGCATTTTATCATTCCGAAGTATTCGGCATTTGCGACCGCCATCGGCGCGGTCAGGAGGGCAGAATTTGGAGCATAGACTTGCACAGCCGTCCGATTTGGACGAGATATTGGAAGTAATCGCGGATGCCCGTGCATTTTTGAGGGCCAACGGCATAAACCAGTGGCAGAATGGGCAGCCGGGCAGGGAAACTTTTACTGGAGATATTAATAACGGCAACTGCCACGTTTTTATGGACGGCAGTAAAATCGTCGGAGTTATCTCCGTTTTTCTGGAGAATGACCCCTTTTACGAAGTTGTCTACGACGGGAAATGGCTCACGAGCGACACGCCATATGCGGTATTTCACCGCGTTGCGGTCAGGGGAGAGTATCGCGGTAATGGAATTTCCGCACAGATGTTATCCTTTACTGAGAACTATGCCCGCAAAAACGGTTTTAAAAGTATACGCGGTGACACGCACCGTGACAACAGGGCCATGCGCCGTCTGCTCGAAAAGTGCGGCTATATACACTGTGGTACTATTCACATGAACGAGCCTGCCCCGGGAGACATAGAGCGTGTGTGCTACGAAAAGATAGTCGAGGATTAGGATGGATCTTTGCAGTATTAAACAAATTAAGGAGCTGCTGTCCCGAAACGGCTTTCGTTTTTCAAAGTCAATGGGACAGAACTTCTTGACTGCCTCCTGGGTGCCGGAACGCATAGCGGAGAATGCGGGACTTGACGCTCAGACCGGAGTTCTTGAGATCGGACCGGGCATAGGCTGTCTGACCGTGCAGCTCGCAGAGCGTGCGGGTAAGGTCCTGTGCGTGGAGCTGGACAATGCGCTGCAGCCGGTTCTGGGGGAGACACTCGCCGAATACGGCAATACTGAGGTCGTATATGGCGACGCGCTGAGAATGGATCTGGCCGAACTGACCGGGCAGAAGCTTGCGGGACTGCGTCCCGTGGTCTGCGCGAACATACCATACAACATAACCAGCCCCCTAATCTCTGCGCTTATTGACTCGGGCTGTTTTGTGGATATGATACTGATGGTGCAGAAAGAAGTGGCTAAGCGTATTTGCGCGCAGGCGGGAGAGGGCGACTACGGCGCCTTTTCGGTATATGTCGGTTGGCATGCACAGACAGAGATATTGTTCGATGTACCGCCGGGCTGCTTTATACCACAGCCTAAGGTGACGTCCAGCGTAATAAGGCTCACACCACGAAGGCATCCGCCCGCCGAGCTGGAAGACGAAAAGCTGTTCTTCCGCGTTGTGCGCGCCGCTTTCCTTCAGCGGCGAAAGACTCTTGTTAACGCCTTGACCGCCGGACTTGGGGGATATTCCAAAGACGATATAAAGCAGGTAATTATCTCCTGCGGATATGATGAGCGTATTCGCGGTGAAACTCTGGATATTCCGGGTTTTGCAAAGGTCGCAAATACCTTGGCGGCGCTGGGATAATAACATCAGCTTGCTTTTTCGCTTTAACGTGATATACTTTATTATAATAGCTAAGAAGCAAGGTAACAGAATATGGAAAACAAGAACATACAGAAGAGAATAGTTGTAAAGGTTGGAACTTCGACTCTCACCCACGAGGGGGGAACGCTCAATTTCCGCAGCTTTGACGCGCTGGCACGTGTACTTTCCGATATACAAAACTGCGGTGCGGAGGTCGTTCTGGTGTCCTCCGGTGCAATCGCCGTCGGCGCGCATAAGCTGATGATGAAGGAACGCCCCAAAGAGATGCGTTTCAAGCAGGCGGCGGCCGCCGTAGGTCAGTGTGAGCTGATGCACCTCTATGACAAGTTTTTCGGCGACTACGGCAAGACCGTGGCCCAAATCCTTCTCACCGGTGACGATATTGAGCTGCCCGAGAAAAAGCAGAACCTCATAAACACCTTTAATGCTCTGCTGGAGATGGGTATAATCCCGATAGTCAACGAGAACGACTCCGTAAGCTATACGGAGATAGAATCCGAGCACAAGATATTCGGCGACAACGACACGCTGTCCGCTGTGGTGGCCGTGCTCTGTAACGCCGATATGCTTGTGCTGCTCACCGATATAGACGGCCTTTTTGACGCCAATCCGCATGAAAATCCAGACGCCAGACTAATACGTGAGGTGCGCGTCATCGACGAAGAGATCCGCTCTCTTGCGGGAGGGTCGGACAGTTCGGTCGGTACCGGCGGCATGATAACCAAGCTGCAGGCTGCGGAGCTTGCTACGAAAAACGGAATAGATATGATAATCGCCAATGGAGCTACTCCGGAGCTTCTCTATGATATAGTGGAAGAGAGGCCAACAGGAACCATCTTTGTGGCCAGAAAGGGCAGGTGACTATGACAGAGCTTGAAAAAATGGGCGCTGCGGCAAAATCAGCCTCACGACAGCTTGCCGTTGCCGGTACCGCGAGAAAAAACCAAGCGCTGGCGGAGATCCGTCGGGCACTTTTGGAAAATGAAAAGATTATTCTTGCAGCCAATGCCGAGGATATGGCAAACGCGGAGAAAAATGGCCTCAAGAGTGCGTTTATGGACAGACTCCTGCTCACACATGAGCGTATAGACGCAATTGCAGGAGGAGTGGCCGAGGTCGAAGCTCTGCCCGATCCCATCGGGGAGGTCATCTCTATGGCGGACAGACCCAGCGGTCTGACCATTGGAAAAAAACGTGTGCCCCTCGGCGTCATAGGTATTATATTTGAGTCGCGCCCTAACGTAACTGTAGACGCGGCCGTACTTTGCCTTAAATCCGGAAATGCCTGTATACTTCGTGGAGGTAAAGAGGCGATCAGATCAAACACGGCGATGGTCGAAGTCATGCGAGGCGCCCTGAAAAGTTCGGGTATGGATGAGAACTGCATCTGCCTTGTTCGCGATACCTCGCGCGACAGCGCAAACGAGATGATGGGGCTGCGCGGCTATATAGATGTTCTTATTCCCAGAGGCGGCGCAGGGCTCATCAACGCGGTGGTACAGAATTCGCGAGTGCCTGTTATAGAGACTGGAAAGGGCAACTGCCACGCCTATGTAGACAGCTCCGCCGATATTGAGATGGCGGTGAATATCGTTGAAAATGCCAAGTGCTCAAGGCCCTCGGTATGCAACGCCATTGAGACCCTTCTGGTAGATGAGAAGGTTGCGGAAAGGTTTTTGCCTATGGTGCTGCCCCGACTTCTGAAACACGGAGTGGAGCTCCGGTGTGACGAGAAGGCCCTTGAAATACTTGGGGCAGCAGCGGTACCCGCCTCGGAGGAAGACTGGGAGACCGAGTATGACGATAATATCCTCGCAATCAGAACAGTAGCGGGTATAGACGAGGCTATGGCGCACATCGCCCGCTACGGGACCGGCCACTCGGAGGCCATCATAACAAGCGACTATACCCGGGCACAGCGCTTTCTTAACGAGGTGGATGCGGCGGCGGTCTATGTCAACGCCTCGACCCGCTTTACTGACGGCAGGGAGTTTGGTCTTGGAGCGGAGATAGGTATTTCCACGCAGAAAATGCATGCGCGCGGCCCGATGGGTATGCGCGAGCTGACAAGCTGCAAGTATGTGGTCTATGGAAACGGTCAGGTCAGATAGGTTGACATAATTTATTTGGATTAACCCCGAAAGGACTCCTTTCGGGGCGTTTTTTATAAAAAACTGACATATTATTGACAATCAGGAGTTGTTAGTTTATAATAACTCTAAAAAGGAGAGGTAAAAATGTGCGCTGCCCGAGAAAAATCGAATTCCCCGGTATACTTTCAGATTGCCCGAGACATAGCTAAACGCATAGCCGCTGGAGATTTTACTGTGGGCGAAAGGATAAGCGGACGCTCTGTGATGTCCTCGGAATACGGGGTCTCGCCCGAAACCATCAGGAGGGCGTTCCATCTTCTGGAGGATAATAATGTAATCGAGGTCCGCCCTCAGAGCGGTGCTTACGTTCTCTCAGCCGAGAGTGCGAAACTCTATCTGTCACAGACGGCGGACACTGTGAGCGGCAGGGAGCTTCAGGACCGTCTCAACAGTCTTATTTCCGAGCAGATGCGTGTATCAAAAGAGCTGACCGAAGTGACGGCGATCATTGCAAAAAAGCAGGTTTTGCTTTTTTCGGCGGCGGAACAGGGCTTTGGTCTGGGCGAGGTTACAATCAGAGAGGCCTCGTGGGTGATCGGCAAAACTATAGGTAAATTGGCATTCTGGCAGGCTACGGGCGCCACAGTAGTTGCGATCAGAAGAGCGGGCGAGATGATTATTTCTCCGGGACCATATGCGGATCTCCGTATTGGCGACTGCTTGATATACGTTCTTAATAAGGATGCTGAGGGCAGCGTGGAGGAATTTATCAACCGTCCCTGCGCAGACAAGGAGTAAGTAAGCTAATGATTAAATTTGAACATGTTTCGAAGAAATTCGGCAAGAAGCAGGTTTTGGACGACATGAACTTTGAGATACCAGACGGTCAGTTCGTGGTGCTCATAGGTCTGTCCGGCTGCGGCAAAACAACTACGCTTAAGATGATAAATCGCCTTATAGAGCCGGACGAGGGGAGAATATACATTGACGGCAAAGACATCGAAAAGGTCGATAAAGTAGAGCTCAGACGCCAGATCGGCTATGTTATTCAGCAAATCGGCCTGTTTCCAAACATGACCGTAGCAGAGAACATATGTGTTGTGCCGAAGCTGCTGAAATACGACAAGGAAAGTCGTGACAGGATAGTACATGAGATGCTTGACATGGTAAATATGCCATATGATGAATATGCGCACAAGTATCCTTCCGAGATGTCCGGAGGTCAGCAGCAGAGAATAGGTGTCTTAAGAGCGTTTGCGGCCTCACCTCCGATTGTTCTTATGGACGAGCCCTTCGGGGCGCTTGACCCTATGACCCGTGAGACTCTGCAGGACGAGATAAAGAAGCTGCAGAAGAAGCTGAACAAAACTATCGTTTTTGTCACGCACGACATGGGTGAGGCGCTAAAGCTGGCAGATACCATTATATTCATGGAGGACGGTAAAATTGTCCAGATGGCTCCGCCGGAGACTATGCTTGAAAATCCCGCTAACGACAATATACGCAGATTTCTCGGCAAGCACATGAACGACGACGCTGTGACGCTGACGGTTGAGGACTTTATGCGAACCAATATCATAACCGTGGACAAGCACCGCGGTGTTAGGGAATGTACCGAGAGGATGGCGCGCACAGGGGTTGATACGCTGCTGGTAGTAGATGAAAGCGACAAATATATCGGAACGGTATCTATAAAAGATATCAGGCTCCGCGGAAAGAACGAGAAGCTGATTGAGGCGCTTATCACCGACAATGCGAAAACCGTGCGCAGAGACGGTGATGCGCATGAATGCTTTGACCATCTGTTAAACTCCGGCGACAACTATGTGGTTGTTTTGAACAACGATGATACCATCGCCGGAATAGTCACTAAAAACAGTATGGCGAAAGCGCTGTCCGACACACTCTGGGGTGATGAGCGATGACAAAATTTTTTGAGATATACGGCCAGATGCTGCTGCGTGCGATAATTACGCATTTGGAATATGTGGCCATATCTGTGTCCGTAGGCTTTGTAATCGGTCTTGCTCTGGGTATTTTACTCTCCCGCATACCGAAATGGTCTACATTCATAATGCCGCTTGTGTCAATTTTTCAGACGATACCCGGCATCGTTTTCATCGGAGTGCTGTTTTTATATCTGGGTATGAAACCCATAACGGTTATCATAGCTCTTTCGGTCTACGCCATGTTCCCGGTGCTGAAAAACACATACACAGGAATCCTGGAGGTGGACGAGGGACTGAAGGAGGCGGCAAAAGGCTGCGGAATGTCACAGTTTCAGTCGCTGTTCAGAGTTGAACTTCCTCTGGCGTTTCCCAATGTCATTGCCGGGCTCCGCCTGGCAACCATATATACGGTCAGCTGGGCAGTGCTGGCGGCTATGATAGGTCTTGGCGGACTGGGTGATTTTATCTATCAGGGTGTTAGTGCAAACGACAACACGCTGATAATAGCGGGTGCTATCCCCGCGGCTGTCATTGCGGTGGCTCTGGGCGCTCTTATTGACAGATTGCAAAAACTTGTCACGCCCCGCGGCATGAGAAGGGGGGCGGCGCAATGACTTTTAAGCTGTTTTCGGAACACCTGCTGATCGTCGTAGCCGCTGAAGTGCTGGCTCTGGCCGTGGGCCTGCCACTCGGTGTTCTGTGCTACTTCTCACCAAAGGCTAGAAAGCCCATACTGTGGGTAGTGGATGTGCTTCAGACCATCCCCGCCCTGGCGCTTCTCGGTATCATTATGGTGCTTGCCGGGGCGGGTAAGCAGACCGTTATAATCGGAATAGCCCTTTACTCACTGCTGCCAATAGTCCAAAATACCAATCTCGGACTTTTACAGGTGGATCCGGGAGTGAAGGAAGCCGCCTGTGGTATGGGTATGGGACGTATGTACCGCCTGATCCATGTCGAGTTTCCTCTGGCTTTCCCGGTGGTATTCACAGGAGTGCGCATTGCGGCGGTCAACGCTGTCGGTTCCGCTGTGTTTGCCGCGTTTGTGGGCGGCGGAGGTATAGGAACTGCAATCTATAAGGCTATAAGAATACAGAACATGAATATGCTGATGCAGGGTACAGCGACCCTCATGGCAATAGCTATAGCGCTTGATCTCAGCATGGGCTGGGTTGAAGCAAGGATAAAGCGCGGACATTCCTCTATGAAAAAAGCTCCCGCGCGCAGAAATTAACGAGTTACGAAAGGACGTATATGTTATGAAGAAGAGAATAATCCCGGTTTTGATGGCCGTTGCGCTCATGCTTTGCCTCTGCGCCTGCGGAGGCGGCGGAAAGGACAATGTGCTTGAAGCATACGACGGTGTATACTCCGAGGAGCAGCTGGTAGTACATATGGTCAAGCTGCTGGTTGAGGAGCATACCGACCTTAAGGTCAATATCAAGGATCAGATGACAGGCGTCAATGCTTTCAAGGAAATGACTGCGGCAGATCCCACCGCAGATTTTCTCAACGGCTACGACGGAACTCTGCTGACCACATATCTGCACCTTGACCCCACAGACGTACCCGAAGGGAAGAGCCTATATGACTACGCCAACGAGGTAGCTATGGAGCGCTACGGAGTTCGTCTGCTTGAAAAGCTCGGTACCGACAACACCTACGCCATTGCTGTTCCACAGGCACTTGCGGAAGAGCGCGGCTTTAAGACTATCTCGGACCTCGTTCCTGTCGCCGACCAGCTAGTTTTCGGCGCGGAGCATGAGTTTTTCTCTCAGGAGGGAAGTATGAAATACGGCCCGTTTACCAAGTTTTACGGACTGAACTTCAAGAACAGTAAAACTGTGGATATAGGACTCAAATATTCCGCCATTGAGAACGGAAATTTCGACGTGACCGAGGTCTACGCCACCGACGGGCTCAACCGAAAGGCAAAGCTCGTGGTTCTTGAGGACGATCTGGGGTTCTTCCCGGAGTATAACGGCGCGGTTCTGGTGCGTGATGGAATTTTCGAAGAGTTTGCCGATGCTGCGCCAAACCTTGAGGAAGTCCTCAACATGTTGGCGGGACAGTTTACCAACGAAACTATGACCGATTTGACCTATGCCGTCGATGTTGAGGGTAGAAGCGTCGATGAGGTAGCAAAGGAATTTCTTGTCTCAAAGGGCTTGATATCGGAATAGCCGCCGCATTGCAAGACGCCCGAAATATTTTCGGGCGTCTTGCATATTCTGGTTGACAAGAGGGTCCTCATGTGTTAACATCTGCTCAATAAACAAGTGAATAATAAACCGATGAACAAGGAATAGTACCCCATATGAACGGTTCAAAGAGAGCGGCAGGCGGTGGAATTGCCGTAACATGTATATGGGCGAATGGACTTGGGAGGGCGGCAGGAAAGCGCTTTTGCGCGAGTAATGGCCGACGGGGAAGCGCAGCCCGTAAAACATGCGGACGCGTGACAGCGCGTTGTGAGAGGGCGATTTTCGCCAATTTAGGTGGCACCGCAGAGATGTAAAGTCTTTGTCCTAAAAGGGACGAGGGCTTTTTTTGTATTCTGGAGGGAAAATTATGGGTATCATTCGATGGCGGATCTGTTTTGAGCAAAATAAGGGAATGAACAAAACCAAATAAAAAAGGAGATATAGAAATGACAGCTGATTTTGAAAACCCAAACAAAGGCTTTGAATCATATCTGCAGTTTAACCCGACGCCGGACGGACGCTTCGGCAAATACGGAGGCGCCTACCTGCCCGATGAGCTGATACCTGCCTTTGAGGAAATTACCGAGGCATATAACACCATCTGCAACAGCGCTCAGTTTATAAACGAGCTGCGCCGCATCCGCAAGGAGTTCCAGGGCAGACCTACGCCGGTCTACCACTGCGAGCGGCTCTCCCGCAAAATCGGCGGAGCGCAGATATATCTCAAGCGCGAGGATCTGAACCACAGCGGTGCGCACAAGCTCAACCACTGCATGGGAGAGGGCCTGCTGGCGAAGTTCATGGGCAAGAAAAAGCTGATTGCAGAGACAGGCGCGGGACAACACGGCGTCGCGCTGGCGACCGCGGCGGCCTATTTCGGTATGGACTGCGATATCTATATGGGTGAGGTAGATATCAAAAAGCAGGCTCCAAACGTCACCCGCATGAAAATGCTGGGCGCCAGTGTTATCCCTGTTTCCCACGGACTAAGGACGCTCAAGGAAGCCGTGGACGCGGCCTTCGAGGGCTATATGAAAGAGTATAATGACGCGATATACTGTATCGGTTCATGCGTCGGACCGCATCCTTTCCCGATGATAGTCCGCGATTTCCAGTCCGTAGTGGGCTACGAGGCGCGCGACCAGTTTAAGGAGATGACAGGTCTTCTGCCCGAGGCGATCTGCGCCTGCGTAGGCGGCGGCTCCAACTCGATGGGACTGTTCACGGCCTTCCTTGCGGATCCTGTAGATATCTACGGGGTGGAACCCATGGGTAGAGGTGAAAAGATGGGCGACAACGCCGCGTCTATCACCTTTGGCAGCGAGGGCGTTATGCACGGCTTTAACAGCCTTATGCTCAAGGACAAAAACGGCGAGCCTGCGCCCGTCTACTCCTGTGCCAGCGGACTTGACTACCCCTCTGTCGGCCCCGAGCACGCTTATCTCCACGAGCTCGGCCGCGTGAATTATGTTTCCGTCACAGATGACGAGGCAGTCGAGGCCTTCTTCCTGCTCTGCCGCTATGAGGGAATAATCCCCGCTATTGAGAGCAGCCACGCGCTTGCCTACGCGCTGAAATTTGCCCGAGAGCACAAGACGGGTACGATTTTGGTAAATCTCTCGGGACGCGGCGACAAGGACATCGACTATATATATGAGAATTACGGCTGCGGAGAACAGTTTAAACTGGACTAAAAAGTCGTTAAAAGTTTAATTAGAGCGGCGGCGCTTGCGTTTTGCATAAACTTGTTTTATCATAAGAGTATGCGGCGTCAGCGCCGCCATTTTTTGCAAACCCGGAGGATACCATGGATATTACAGTTGTCGGCAGCGGCGGCTGGGGTACGGCCCTGTCCCTGCTGCTCCTGGAAAACGGAAATGATGTCACAATGTGGTCATATTTTGATAAAGAGACTGAGACAATGCGCGATACAGGTGAAAACCCCTATCTAAAAGGCGTTGCTCTGCCCAAAGAGCTGAAGCTCACGTCCGACCTTCACAGTGTGACCGGGGCAAGGGCGGTTGTACTGGCTACTCCATCATATGCGGTACGCGAGACTGCGAGACGCATAGCGCCGCTGCTGTCGCCGGACACCGTGGTCATATCCGTATCCAAGGGAATAGAGCGTGACAGTTCACTCTGTATGACCCAGATAATTGAGCAGGAGATCGGGGCGTCTTTTCCGATAGCTGCGCTCTCCGGCCCGTCCCACGCCGAGGAGGTCGGCAGACGGATTCCCACGGCTGTTGTCTCCGCCTGTAATGATATCGAAGTCGCCGAGTGGGTGCAGGAGCTGTTCATGAACGAGCGCTTCAGAGTCTATTCAAGCGACGATATCATAGGCGTAGAGCTCGCCGCGGCGCTAAAGAATGTTATCGCCCTGTGCGCCGGCTGCTGTGACGGTATGGGCTATGGGGACAACACAAAGGCAATGCTTATGACGCGCGGCCTCGCGGAGATCGCCCGCGTGGGCGTTGTTATGGGCGGGAAAAAAGAGACCTTTGCAGGGCTTGCGGGTATGGGAGATCTGATAGTCACCTGCACTTCCGTTCACTCCCGCAACCGCAGAGCCGGACTTCTCATCGGCGCAGGAATGGAGCCTCAGGAGGCCATGAAGCAGGTTGGAGCGGTAGTTGAGGGGTACTATGCCGCCGCGTCCGGTATGGAGATGGCAAAGCGCTGCGGCGTGGAGATGCCGATAACCGAGGCGACCTACAATGTGCTCTATAACCACGCGCCGCTCAATGAAATGTTCATGAGCCTCATGACCCGCAGACAGAAGCGAGAGACCGACGAAGGCTGGATCTGATGATTATAATAAAATAAAAAGCCCCCCGGAGTATCTTGTTATTACAAAAATACGTCCGGGGGTTTTATAATGTCTAAAAGTGTCAGCTTATTTCGCCGTTAAGAAGCTTTTTCAAGGCTATGGAGAGCTGGTCCGGACAGGAGGTGTCCTTGCCCCCGCAGCGTATGCCGGAGAGCTTGTCAATAGCGTCTTCAAGCTTCATGCCTTTGACAAGACTGACTATGCCCTTAAGATTGCCGTCACAGCCGCCGAGTATCTGAACATCGGTAATGATTCCGTTTTCAGCGCTGACTGTCATTTTATGAGAGCAGACGCCGCGCGGCGTGTGGTTTATCGTCATGCGCTTCTCCTTATTGCAGGAAACCGTTTATAATGGCATCCTCAGCCTCTTTTTCGGTGAGTCCGAGGGTCATGAGCTTCGTGATTTGAGCGCCGGCTATCTTTCCGATCGCCGCCTCGTGGATGAGGTTTGCGTCGAGACAGTTGGCGACGATGGCGGGGGTAGAGACGACCTTGCCGTTTTCCTTTATGATAGCGTCGCACTCGACGTGACCGAAGCATTCGTTATTGCCGTATATCTCGGAGACAAACTTCTGGGTGGAGCTTTCCGTGGCAACTGAACGGGACGTCACCTGACAGCTGGAGCCCTTACCGTCCAAATTGACGGAGAAGTTGGTCTCCGCGTGCTGAACGCCGTGGGTCATTATTTTCTCGCTGACGAGCAGAGTGGAGTTGTCGTCCAGTTTTGCCTCTGTATTTCGGACGGTTGAGTCGACGCCTTTGATCTGTGTTGTGTACATCTCAAGAGTGGCATTCTTACCGAGGGTGACCTCCGTCACAGGGTCGAGGACACGCTTGCCGTCTCCGGAGCCCTCGCCGTAGTGCTTTTCGACATATTTGACTTTTGCCCCTTCATCAAGGAAGAAGCGGTGTATGCCGTTGTGGTGGGTGTCAGTACAGCCGTCGTTGTGTATGCCGCAGCCCGCGTTTATGACGACATCCGCGTTCTTGCCGACATAGAAGTCGTTGTAGACAGTGTCGCTTATGCCGCTTTCGGTGATGACGACAGGAATGTGTACCTCCTCGTCCTTGGTATCGGCTCTGATATAGATGTCGATGCCGGGCTTATCCTCTTTTTTTATAATATTGATATTGGGAGTAGTATTGACATAGACAGGCTTGCCGTTTTTTCTGAGGCTGAAGGCTCCGGGGGTGATGCCGGGGATATCCGCTATTGCCATCAGCAGTTTTGATTCCATTTTGCTGAGTTCTGCTTTTTCCATAATTACACCTCCGTTACCTTAGATCTTGCGGCATGAGTGCAAGTCTATAATGTTGTCCATCGGCTCGCCGCGTGAAATTACTCTCTCTATCTGACCGTCGGAGATTAGGACGATCTCATCGGCAATGCTCAGGATGCGCTCCTGATGGGAAATGACAACGATACTGCCGGAGAGTTCCTCGCGCATGCTGTTGAAGACCTGGATAAGGTTGTTAAAGCTCCAGAGATCTATGCCGGCCTCGGGTTCGTCAAATATGGTCAGCGGAGATTGGCGCAATAGGACAGAAGCGATTTCGATACGCTTGAGCTCGCCGCCCGACAGGGAGCTGTTGACCTCACGGTCAAGGTAGGCGTTTGCACACAGACCGACGTTTGCAAGGAGATCACAGGCCTCGTCCGAGGACAGTTCTTTCTTGGCAGAGAGATTCAGCAGGTTGTGGACAGTGATGCCCTTGAAGGTCACAGGCTGCTGGAACCCAAAGCTGATCCCGGTTCTCGCGCGATCGTCAATAGACATGTTGGTAATGTCCTTACCGTTAAAAAGGATCACGCCGCTGTCGGGCTTTTCGATGCCCATGATGACTTTAGCCAAAGTGGACTTACCGGAACCGTTTGGACCGGTAATCGCAATGAATTTACCGGACTCAAGAGTGTAGTTTATGTCTTTGAGTATATGCTTATTGCCGGCGCTGAAATTTATATTTTTCAGTTCTAACATTATAATATCCTTTCTTAGAAGGTGATATGATGATATTTACAGTATACATATCATAGCAACATTATACCATTATATTCGACTAAAATCCAGTAGAAAATCTATGAAAGAAATTGCATTTAAGTTTATTGAAACGAGCTTTGGTCTTTTCAAGAAGTTTTGTATGTGCTACAATAAAACCCAAATGGTGCTTTTCCGATATATTTCGGCAAAGTCCGACAAAACGGCGATAGAAAGGAAGTCCAATTTGAAAATTACATTTTTGGGCGCAACCCACGAGGTCACTGGAAGCTGTACGCTTATAGAGACAAACGGCAAAAACATCCTTGTGGACTGCGGTATGGAGCAGGGGGCGGATATCTTCATAAACCAGGAGATTCCCGTGAACTCTGCACATATAGACTGTGTTCTGCTCACCCACGCGCACATAGACCACTCTGGCAACATACCTATTCTGTGCAAAGATGGCTTCAAGGGCAAGGTATATGCCACTGAAGAGACAGTTAACCTCTGCAAGATAATGCTCCTTGACAGCGCCCACATACAGGAGTTTGAAGCGGAGTGGCGCAACCGCAAGGCCCAGCGCTCCGGCTCCACGCTCTATGAGCCGCTCTATACCACTCAGGACGCCATGTGCGCCGTTTCAGCCATGTACCCATGCCGTTACGGCGAGACGAGACAGGTGCTTGAAAATGTCACAGTGAGATTTTCCGATATCGGACATCTGCTGGGCTCCGCCTGTATAGAGGTGTCCATAACCGAGGGGGACATTACCAAGAAAATAGTCTTCAGCGGCGATGTCGGGAACAAGAACAAGCCTTTTCTAAATCCGCCGACAAAGATCAATAAGACAGACTATCTGGTGGTGGAATCCACCTATGGCAACCGCCTGCACGAGCCCTTCCAGGATGCGACTCCTATTCTGGCGGAATGCTTTCAGCGCGCATTTGACCGCGGGGGCAACGTGGTAATTCCGTCCTTCGCCGTGGGCAGAACGCAGGAGATTCTCTATATGATACGCCACATCAAGGACGAGGGAATGGTCAAAGGGCACAACGGTTTTCCGGTCTATGTGGACAGCCCTCTGGCAAACGAGGCTACGTCGATTTTTCTCCAGAGCGACCCTATGAGCTTCAATGAGAGCGTACGAGAACTGGTCAGTAAGGGTGTTAACCCGCTTGTGTTCCCCGACCTGAAAATATCCGTCTCCTCCGACGAGTCAAAAGCTATAAACGACGACAAGACGCCAAAGGTTATTATTTCAGCGTCTGGTATGTGCGAGGCGGGGCGAATCCGCCACCACCTTAAGCATAACCTCTGGCGAAGCGAGAGTCTGATCCTGTTTGTCGGGTATCAGGCCGGCGGAACTCTTGGACGCATAATTCTGGACGGTGCGAGAGAGGTCAAGCTCTTCGGCGAGACCATAGCCATTGAAGCGGAGGTCGCCCAGATGCCGGGAAGCAGCGGACACGCCGACAAGGAGGGGCTTCTGGACTGGATAGGCGGTTTTGAAAACAAACCCGCATACATATTTGTAAATCACGGCGACGAGGAGGCCTGCGAGGCCTTCACAAAAACTCTCCGTGAGGAGTACGGCCAAAATGCCTTTGCGCCATACAGCGGCACCAGCTTCGATCTGCAAAACGGCAGATTCATAGAGGAGACGGAGGGCATACGGATCACAAAGCCGGCCCGCAAGAGAGACGCCCGCGCCACGCAGGTGTTCGGCAGACTTATCGCCGCCTGCGAAAAGCTGCTGCACACTGCCAAACGCTGTGAGGGCCTGCCCAACAAGGATCTTGCCCGTTTTGCCGATCAGGTGGATCAGCTGGCCGACAAGTGGGATAGATAGACAAATACATACAGAAGAGCCGACGGCGTTTGCCGTCGGCTCTTATCCTATCAGAACCAAAAACAGGGACACAGCCTGCACAGCAGATTCGCGGCGCAGAGCCAGAGACAAAAGTTTCCGCCCATTTTTGATACAGGGAAGCCCTTACTGTATGTGCGGTAGTAGCTGCCGCCCTGTTTAAGCTCTATGAGCAGGCTCTGGTATTCCAAGTTGTTTGGTTCCAGAGAGCAGGCCGACTCAGCCTGTTCCAGGGCGATAATTTTGTTGCCCAAACCGTAGTTCGCAAGGGCACTTAGATAAAACCAGCGGGCGTTGCGCTTTGACTGAGGCACGCCTGACAGAGCGTTCAATGCCTCCGTGAAGTGCCGCGTGCGTATATAATTCATGGCTGCTCGGAAGGCCGTCGGCTCTTCGTCGTCGTAGCTGCTCCGTCCGCCGTAGCCGCCAAATCCCCCAAAGCCGCCGAAGCCTTGGCCAGAGCCGGAGTATGCCCCTCCGCTGTATGAAGGCCCTGCGTGGCTTTGCGGGTTCTTGATCTGATCGTAAGCCGCGTTGATCTCGTTCATCCTGCGCTCGGCTTCCTTATCGCCCGGATTGAGATCGGGGTGGTATTTTTTTGCCAGATCCCGATATGCTTTTTTTATCTCGTCGTCGCTTGCGTTGGGGGAAACGCCGAGGACTTTATAAGGGTCAGAGAACATTGGCGTTTTTCTCCTGAATAGTAGATTAACGGTGATTATGAAAAGGAGCACCGCACAAGACCTTGAAGTTTTGCTGACCGGCCGATTAGCCGGCGGCTTTTCGTTTTGCTTTCTTCGCCATTTGAAGCTCATACTTTGTCCAGACGCCGGAGCAGAGAATATTGCGCATTATACCGACGTCGTCTACTAGGGGCAGTATGTCGAACTGCATACAGCAATTTCCGATAAGAATGGTCAGGACCTCGCGGAAATACTCGTCGCCCAGGCCGGCGTCTCTGGATGAGATAAGCGGGTTGTATCTGCCGCGGCGGATATCTCCTTCAAGATCCAAAACGGCGTCCATAATATATATGAACTCCCCCAGATATTCGCCCATACTGCGGAGGGTGGGGGACCATCTGCCGTCCTCCCTTAGGACAAAAAGCTCACCCATGAGTCTGCCGAATATACCTGCCGCGATGTCCGGATTTTGCTCGCCGGATTTTTCAAAGTCGGAGAGCTGTTTCAGACATGATTCCATGGCGCCGCACTGGCGCGGATACTGCAGGGATATGCGCCCGTATCTCTTTTTCAGCAGCTTTGCGAATACAAGGCTGAGGAGGTTCTTGTCATCCTTCCAGTTGTCCATTTGGTTGAGGTATGCGAGAGCCACGTTCATATCGGCTGCGTAATCGGTTATCTCCGAGGAGGCAAAGCCGTGTTTTTTTGCGGGGTGCACAAGGCAGCGCTCACAGCCCGTGCACTCCTGCGGCTCGTAGAGAGAGGTCAGTACGAGAATGAGAAAGGTCATGTCGTAAGTGAGCGTCATACGGCCGATCTGTCCGTGACGCTCCTTCAGCGCGCGGCACAGCCCGCAGTAGCAGGCCTTGTAGCGCTGCTTATCCTGTTCTGCGAGTATTTTACTGTTCGCGACTATATAGCCGAACATAAAGTCGTCACCCCATCAGGTTTTTTTCTCAAACGCCGTTCCGCATTTCTTACAGACTATGCGTATCCTGCCTTTGCCCTTGGGGACGCGCAGAGTTGCCCCGCAGGACGGGCATTTGAAGAACTTATACTCCTTGCGCTGTTTCCACATATCGCGGCGGAGTCTGAACCGGCTTTTTACGCGGCGTTTCTGTTCGAGATATTTGGCGTTTTCCCTGCGGCGGGCAGCGGTGTTCTTCGAAAAGACCCGGAAATAGGTGTATATGATTGCCGATACGGCGACAAGGAAGAGTGTGCTTCTCACAGCGGTTCCGCAGTACATCGAGATGATGAGAAGTATGACCGCGACTATACTCAATAGCTTGGAGAGCTCATCCGACCCGTTGCGTCCGTACATAAATTTTGCCAGTTTTTGTCTCATATCTGCCTCCGGTTTCGCAAAGATGTATTGACTGTCATGCAATGGCCTCGTCAAACTGGCTGTTGTAGAGCTCGGCATAGAAGCCTGCCTGCTCCAACAGCTCCTCGTGAGTGCCGCGCTCGACGATGCGGCCGTCGCGCATTACGAGTATCATGTCGGCGCTCTTAATTGTGGAAAGTCTATGTGCGATGATAAACGAGGTCCTGCCCTCAGTTAGCTTTTCCATAGCGTGCTGTATCTGGATCTCAGTACGTGTGTCGACTGAGCTTGTGGCTTCATCCAGTATCAAAAGGGGAGCATTCTCCACAATAGCCCGTGCGATAGTGAGAAGCTGGCGCTGACCTGCGGAAAGGCTGTTGTTGTCGGAAAGGACTGTATCATAGCCGTCCGGGAGTGTGCGGATATAGTGGTCAAGGCCCACGGCCTTGCAGGCGTTTATGACCTCTTCGTCGCTTACTCCATCCTTGCAAAAGGCTATGTTGTCGCGTATAGTGCCCTCAAATACCCATGTATCCTGCAAAACCATGCCGAACTGGTCGTGGATGCACTGCCTGGTCATTTTGGTAGTCGGTATGCCGTCTATGAGAATCTCGCCGCTGCTTTGCTCATAGAAGCGCATTAAAAGGTTGACCATTGTGGTCTTACCGCTGCCGGTCGGGCCTACAATAGCAATTTTCTGGCCGGGTTTCGCATGCGCCGAAAACTCCTTGATAACCTCCTTGTCGGGACTGTACCCGAACTTGACGTTGCGGAATTCCACATCGCCGCCGGACTCGTGCTTCGTAATAGCGTCCGCAGTCTCAGGGGAGAGCTCCTCCTCGCCCAGGAAGTCAAATACGCGCTCGGCGGCGGCCGCTGTGGATTGCAGTGTTGTTATAGACTGGGCCAGCTGTGACAACGGCTGGGAGAACAGGCGGATATATATCATAAATGCGACAATGACCTCAAAATCTATCTTGCCGTTCATTGTCAGCACGGCGCCTACCACGCATACTGCGACATAGCCGAAGTTGCCTATAAAGAACATCATGGGCATCATTATGCCGGAGATAAACTGTGATTTCCACGCGCTGTCATAGAGCTTGTCGTTGATCTCGTCAAACCTGTCCTGTGAGCCCTTTTCTCCGTTGTATGCGCGGACAATATTCAGACCGGAATAGATCTCCTCTATGTGTCCGTTTATCCTGCCCAGCTCCCTCTGCTGACCCATGAAAAATTTCTGGGATCTTCTGATGATGACCATCATAAGGATGAAGCCGAAAAAAGTCGAGAACACGGCGGTTGCAGCCAGAGTGCCGTTGGTGACTATCATCATGATAAGAGAGCCTAAAAACAGCGCGACGGAGCTTATTAGCTGTCCGAGGCTCATGTTGAGAGTCTGCCCTATGGTGCTGACATCGTTGGTGACGCGGCTTAAAACGTCGCCGTAGCTTATCCTGTCAAAATATTTTAGGGGAAGCCGGTTTATTTTCTCGCTTATGCGCGTGCGCATAAGTCTGGAAAGCCTTGCCGAAACGGTGCCCATAATGAAAGCCTGTGCGTATGAGAACAGTGCTCCTAACGCATAGATGAAGATAAGGCCGACGCCGATCTCAATTACGGCGTCCGTGTCGATGCCCGTAATTATGCCTTCACGGATAAGTCTCGTAATGTCCTGAATTTTGCTGGGGCCGATTATGGTGCATGTGGCGCCGAGAGCTGCAAGGACAAAGGCGGTTATGATAGCCGCTCCGTAAGGACGGCAAAAGGCTATGAACTGTGCCGAGGCCTTTTTGAAGTTTTTCGGTTTTCCACCTATGCCGGGTCCGGGGCCTCCCGGGCCGTGGCCGCGTCTGGGAGCACTACTCATTTTCAAGTTCCTCCTCCGAAAGCTGGGACAGGGCGATTTCCCTGTAGACCTCGCAGTTTTTCATAAGTTCCGAATGGGTGCCGATACCGGCTATTTTTCCCTGCTCCAGTACGACTATTCTGTCTGCGTCGCGTATGGTGCCGATTCGCTGTGCGACGATAAGGCAGGTGGTTTCCGCAAGCTCGGTTTTGAGAGCCTGGCGCAGGCTTTTGTCGGTCTTGAAGTCGAGTGCGGAGAAGGAGTCGTCAAAGATGAATATCTCCGGCTCGCGGCAGACGGCGCGCGCAATGCACAGACGCTGCTTCTGACCGCCCGACACGTTGGTGCCGCCCTGCGCTATGGGGGAGTCGTATTTGTCGGGCATACCCTCGACGAAGTCCGCGCCCTGCGCCACGGCGACCGCGCGCTTTATCTGCTCCTCGTCGGCTGGGGGGGTTCCGTTGTCGCCGAAGGAGACATTTGAAGCGACCGTCCCGGCAAAAAGCACGGAGCGCTGCGGTATGTAACCCAGCTTGTCGCGCAGCTTTTTCTGGGTGTATTCACGTATGTCCACTCCGTCCACCAGCACCTGACCCTCGGTTGCGTCGTAGAAGCGGGGGACGAGGTTTATTAGAGTCGATTTGCCGCTGCCTGTGGAGCCTATGAAAGCAACGGTCTCGCCTCTGCGGGCGGTAAAGCTGATATCTTTTATGATGTAGTCCTCAGCACCGGGGTATTTGAAGCTGACGTTTCTGAACTCCACCTCCCCAACTAGCCCATCTTGCGGTTCGGCTCCCGGACCGTCAACGACGGACAGTTCGGTGTCCAGTACCTCGTTTATACGCTTTGCGGAGACGAGGACGCGGGGCAGCATGATAAATATCATAGTCAGCATCATGAACGCCATGATGACCTGCATCGCATATTGCGTGAACACGACCATATTTGAGAAAAGACCCAGCTTTTCTGTCATTTGCGCCGCGTCTATGAGGAGCGCGCCGATCCAGTATATGGAGAGAGTAAGTCCGTTCATTATGATAGTTATGCAGGGAGCTATCACCGCCATAACGCGCGAGGTGAAAAGCTGGGTCCCCGAGAGGTCGGCGTTTGCGGCCTCGAAGCGTTCCTGCTGATAGGGCTCGGCATTGAATGCGCGGACAACGCGCAGACCCGTCAGATTTTCACGTGTGATGCGGTTGACGGCGTCTGTCAGCCACTGCATACGCCTGAATTTAGGTGTTGCAAGGCTAAAAACAATAGAGAGCACTATAATCAAAAACAATACAAAAAACGCCGTGGCGGCCGTCCACTCGGTGCCCTTACCGGCGATTTTAATTATAGCCCAAACAGCGAGGATAGGGGCCTTGATGATCACCTGCAGGCCGAGAGCAATGATCATCTGAACCTGGGTGACGTCGTTGGTGGACCGGGTGATGAGACTTGGGGTAGAGAAACGGTTTATTTCGCCGAATGAAAAGGACTGAACCTTTGCGAATATGTCGCGGCGCAGCGTTTTGGAAAAGCCCGCGGCAATTTTTGCGGCAAGATAGCCGACCAGAATGGACGCTGCCAGGCTTCCTAGGGCACAGAGCAGCATTTTCCCTCCGGCCAGCCAGACGTCGCCGACGGAGCTGCCGGGGGTCTGGACTATCATGGTTATCTCTTTCATATAGTCCGGCAGCCGCAGATCTAGAAAGACCTGCAGGGCAACAAAAGCGGTGCTTACCAAGGCCATCAGCACCTCTCTGGTACTTAGTCTTCTGAGCAGTCTGAGCATCAAATATCTCCTTTGGGGAACACGTTTTTCCCTTTTTCTCAATATTAAAAGTATATACGCGTCAAAAATAATGTCAACAGAATTCGGGAATCTAATAGTAAACTTATTGTTAATTAGGTGCTGATGCCCGGAAGTGGGCAAGCGCCGCGCGGAGGGGAGGACATTTCTGCATTGCTTTTTTCAGCAATACGGGTTATTATGGTCATAAACATCGTTTCTACGGGGTGACACAATGAACAACACGACCAATAAGCATATGCAAAAGTGGATATCGGAAGTGGCCGCGCTTGCAAAGCCCGACGACATTGTCTGGATCGACGGCAGCGCGGAACAGATAGAGAGGCTCAGACAGCAGGCTGTGGCAGACGGCAGTATGATTCGTCTCAATGAGGAAAAGCTCCCTAACTGCTTCCTGCACAGGACCGACCCAAACGACGTTGCGCGAGTTGAGGGACGCACCTTCATCTGCTGTGCAAATGAAGAGGACGCGGGTCCCACAAACCACTGGATGGAGCCCTCAGAGATGCACAGAAAGCTAGACGGTATTATCGACGGTGCCATGAGGGGCCGCACAATGTATGTAATTCCGTATTCTATGAGCGTCGTCGGGTCTCCTTTTGCAAAATACGGCATTGAGCTCACGGACTCCACTTACGTCGTTCTCAATATGGTCATAATGACACGTGCGGGTCAGGCTGTGCTTGACGCTATCGGCGACAGCGAGGACTTCATAAAGGGTATACATACTCAGGCCAATCTCGACAAGGAACAGAAATATATAGTGCAGTTTCCGGAGGAAAATGCCATCTACTCCGTCAACTCCAACTACGGAGGCAACGTGCTGCAGGGCAAGAAGTGCTTTGCGCTGCGTATAGCGTCGAATCTTGGCAGAGAAGAAAATTGGATGGCGGAGCATATGCTCATTTTGGGCATTGAAAACCCTAGGGGGGAGGTTCGCTATGTCTGCGGCGCTTTTCCGTCCGCCTGCGGGAAGACAAACCTCGCCATGCTCATTCCACCCGAGGGCTACCGCAAAAACGGCTGGAAAGCCTGGTGTGTAGGGGACGATATCGCATGGCTGCGTCCGGGAAAGGACGGCAGGCTCTGGGCGGTAAACCCCGAAAACGGCTTCTTCGGTGTTGCTCCCGGCACAAGCATGAAGTCCAACCCGAACGCCCTTGAGTGCACCCGCGAGGGGACAATTTTCACTAACGTAGCTCTGAATACCGAGGACAATACCGTCTGGTGGGAGGGCATGACCAAAACTCCGCCCGAACACGCGATCGACTGGCTCGGAAGACCGTGGACCCCGGACAGCCCGGACAAGGCGGCGCACCCCAACAGCCGATTCACTGCCCCCGCGAGAAACTGCCCCTGCCGCTCTACTGAGTTTGACAATCCCAACGGCGTGCCAATATCCGCAATCCTTTTCGGGGGTCGCCGGGCAAAGACGGCTCCTCTGGTCTACCAATCCAGAGACTGGAACCACGGCGTGTTTGTCGGCTCTATCATGGCATCGGAGACTACGGCGGCCGCCTCAGGAGCTGTGGGTGTCGTCCGCCGAGATCCAATGGCTATGCTGCCCTTCTGCGGTTACCACATGGCGGACTACTGGCAGCACTGGATAGATATGGGTAAGCTTATAAAAAATCCTCCCAAGATCTTCAATGTCAACTGGTTCCGCACCGATGATGAGGGACACTTCATCTGGCCGGGCTTCGGGGACAACCTCCGTGTGCTGGAGTGGGCGCTTGCCCGCTGCTTCGGAGAGGCCGGCGCCAGAGAGTGTGAGCTGGGCTATGTTCCGTACCCGGGCGATATAAATCTGGATGGCTCCGGTGTGGACGAAAAAACTTTTGAGGGACTTATCACCATAGACCGAGACCTGTGGCGCAAGGAAGCCGACGATATCCGCGAGTATTACAAGCAGTTCGGCGACAAGGTCCCGGCCGAACTGTTTGCCATGCTCGAGGTCCTAGAGAAAAACTTGAGCTGACATACGCCCATAAGCCAAAAAGAGCTTTGCCGCCTGTCAGGGGCGGATCAAAGCTCAAAATAGCAACGCATCCGAATATTTAGCGCCGGCCCTATGCACTATTGCATGGCCGGCGCTTTTTATGCGGTCAAATATGATATCAGAGCTTTTTCAGCGCGTCCACTATATCCTCAAAGCGGCGGCTGTGTGACGCTTTCACGAGAACGGCGTCGCCATATTTAATGAGGTCCGGCAGAGCGTTTATAAGAGCCTCCTTGCTGGTAAAGTGTATTGCCTCCGCGCCTGCGTCCCTCGCGCCCTTAAAGGTGCCGGCGGAGAGCTCACCGCAGGTCAGAAGCAGGCTTACGCCGCAAGCGGCGGCGGCCCTGCCGGTGTCGTAGTGGAGCCTTGCGGAGTCTTCACCCAGCTCCATCATATCGCCCAAAACAGCTACCCTGCGGTTTTTGAGCAGAGCGAGGGATTTGAGCGCTGCGCCGGTGGAGGTCGGGTTGGCGTTGTAGCAGTCGTCGATTATGGTGAGGGAGCCGGTCCTTATAATGCCGGAGCGGCTGCCGACGGGTCTGTATGACGCTATTCCGGAGGCTATCTCAGTGTCGGTCAGCCCCATATGCATGCCGACGGCGGCGGCGCCCAGAGCGGCGGTGACCATATGCACGCCGAAGGAGTTGATTTTGGCGTCTATGCGGCGCCTGCCGCTGACGATAATCAGCTCCATGCCGTCTGTGCCGAGTATGCGGACATTCTCCGCCGTCACATCACAGGACTTGGAAATGCCGTAGCGGACTATTTTTTGCCTGCAGGAAATCTTGCCGAGGTATTCGTCGTCCCCGTTTACAAAGACAACGCCGTTCTCCGGCAGATAGGGCAGAAGCTCGGTTTTAGCTTTCAAAACACCGTCATAGTCGCCCAAAAACTCCAGATGAGCGCTCCCGATGGCGGTATACAGCGCCATGTCCGGACGGACTATCTCAGCCAGACGGGACATTTCGCCGAAGTGGGAAATTCCCATCTCAATGACAGCCGCCCGGGTGCTCCCGCCTATCCCGAAGACAGTCAGAGGCACGCCCAGGTCGTTGTTGAGGTTTGCGGATGTCCTGTGGACGTTAAGGCGCTGCGACAGGACGGAGGAGACCATCTCTTTTGCCGTGGTCTTTCCGACGCTGCCTGTTATGCCGATGATTGGGATATCAAACTGAGAGCGGTAGAACAGTGCAAGGTCGCCCAGAGCCGTTATGGTATTCTTGACCACGATGACGGGACAGGCGCAGCCCTCGGGCAATCGCTCGCCTATGGCGCAGAGAGCGCCTTTTTCAAAGGCGGATATGATATAGTCGTGTCCGTCGACGTTCTCCCCCTTTATAGCGGCAAATAGACAGCCGCTTTTCACCTCTCGGCTGTCCTTTGTGACGGAGCTGATCTCCCGCTCAAGTATAGAGGGGTCGCCAAAGTACTTGCCACTGACGGCGGAAATAATATTTTTGACAGTTAAATTCTTCATAGTCTGGCCCTATTCGTATTTTTTCAGCGATACCTCGATTAGCTTTTCGCAGAGCTCGCCGTAGCTTATGCCCGAACAGCGGGCCATCTGCGGAACGAGACTGGTCGGTGTCATGCCGGGCAGAGTGTTTGCCTCAAGGCAGTAAAGGTCGCCTTTGTCATCCAGTAAAAAGTCCACGCGGCTGTATGCATCTATCATTAAAACGTCGCTTACCTTAACGCTGAGACGCTTTATGCGAGCTGTCATCTCCTCACTTATGGGAGCGGGGCAGAGCTCGGTGGTCAGCCCTGCCTGGTATTTGTTTTTGTAGTCGTAAAAGCCCTCTTTGGGGATTATCTCAATGACCGGCAGCGCTTCGCCGTCGATGACCGCGACGGTGAGCTCGCGGCCCTTTATGTACTGCTCTACGATTACGGCGCGCTCATACTTAAAAGCAAGGTCAAGAGCGGCGTCATATTCGCTGCGGCTGCTGACAATGGAAGTGCCCACGCTCGAGCCGCCTGAGCAGGGCTTTACTACGCAGGGAAAGCCCACATCCCCATAGGGCGCCTGACCGGGATAGACGGTGATGCCCGCGGGGGTTAGTATTCCCGCCCGGGCCAAAAGCTCCTTTGTGAGAGACTTATTCATTGCGAGGGCGCTGCCCAGATAGCCGCTGCCTGTATATTTGATACCGTGTACGTCAAAGGTCGCCTGCAGCTTGCCGTTTTCTCCCTCCTCGCCGTGGAGAGCAAAAAAGGTTATGTCCGCGGCGGCGCAGATTTCCAGCACGTTACTTCCCAAAATGCTGTTGCCTTCCTGTATGCGGCTTCTCTTTACAGCCTCAAGGTCGGGCTCCTTTTCTCCTACGAGAACGGTCTCGATCTTCTGCTCACGGGTGAAAACATCCGAAGGGCTGTCGTATGGCTCCATGTAGCCGAAGAAAGAGTCTATAAGTACTACATTGTGTCCGCACTCCCTGAGCGCCTGAGCTATGAGCGTACCTCCGGTGATGGAGACGTCTCTCTCCATGCTGAGCCCGCCGCATAATACAACAATGTTCATACAAGTGCCTCCTTATGATGCGCTGTACACTAAAACTTGCGTATCAGTATAACATAGCCTCCGCCGATATTCAAACGAATTGCGCGAAATCGGAAAAAAATCACAGCAGCATTTCCATTGCCGTGCGTACGTCTCTTTCGAGTTTTTCAACACGCAGATGTTCAGGCAGTGAGCTGTCGGCATAGACCGGCTCCCCAATGGTCAAAATGCGCTTAATACGGCGCTTTCCGCGGACAATCTTTATCGCGCAGGGTAATATGGGGACGCCGTACATGTCTGCTATACGGAAAGCGCCGGGCTTAAATTCGCGCAGCAGCATACAGTCCGTCCGCAGTGAGCCCTCGGGGTATATATGCAGCAGCGCACCGCCGGAGATTTCCGGCTCCAACTGTCTGAACATCTCTGTATAGCCCGCGCGGTTTTCCGGTATGGGCAGAGCTTTCAAAATCTTGATGATGTGGCGTATAACGGGTATGCAGAAATTTTCTCGCTGGCTGAGGAAATAAGTGTCGAGCCTCCAGAATGCGCAGG
>JAAYCC010000239.1 GCA_012729875.1 Clostridiales bacterium
GCGCCACCGACATAGCTGTTGAAAATAAGAGTCTCCCTTGACTTCGGGTCCCAAAAGGCGTTGGGGTCCAAGGTGCTGAGAGTCTTGAGCGACTCCATACTGAGTTCCTTCGGACACTCCTCCATCAGCTTTTCAAAGCTCTCCAAAGGCATGGGCTTGGCATAGAGATAGCCCTGGACATAGTTGCAGCCTATGCTCTGCAGGTAATTTGCCTGCTCAACCGTCTCCACTCCCTCCGCGATCACCGGCATAAACAGCCATCTCGCCATGCGAATGACGGAATTGACTATACTGCCTCCGCGGCGGTTTTCCCCGCTGTCCTCCATAAAACGCATGTCCAGCTTGAGGACCTGCGCCGGAACATCCTTTAAGGTATTCAGAGAGGAATATCCGCTGCCAAAATCGTCAATTTCTACGACAAACCCGTAGTCGATCAGTTTTTTGACTATTTTTATTATCTGTCTCGGAGTAGACGAGAACGCCGTCTCCGTTATTTCAAGATGTAGAAGCTCGGTGGATATATCGTACTTCTCCGCAATACCGGTAATAGTCTCGAAAAAGTCCTCCTGATAGATGTCGAAACGGGATACGTTCACCGATATGGGCATCACAGTACAGCCCTCATCTATCCAATTTCGAAGCAGGCGGCAGACCTCTTCCCATACAAACGCGTCAAGTCTGTAGACAAAGCCGTTCTTCTCAAATATCGGGATAAACTCCCCCGGGGATATAGTTCCGTATTCCGGATGCTGCCAACGCGCCAAAGCCTCTGCTCCCACCATAGCCCCGGTGGCGTGGTTGTACTGAGGCTGGAAATAAACCTTTATCTGCCCGTTCTGCAGCGCCTGCTCCATGCTGCCGATTATCATCTGCTCGCGCAGGAATTCCTCGCGCATACCGGCGTTATAGTAAGCCGTGTGGACGTCGTATCGGCCCTTGATAGACTTCTTCGCCATACTGGCGCGGTCATACATGGCTGAGATCGGAATGCTCAGATCCTCAACCACATATCTTCCGACACTGAAGGACAATGAGACCTTAAGACCTAGCTCCTGTATAATAAGTGTACGCCGCTCGGTTATGTAGTCGACAGAAGCCACATCGCTTGGATATAATCCCGCAAAATTATCCGCGGAAATGCGGCAGGTTATGCCCCCTATCTCCTCAATGCACGCGTTGCCCAGTACAGCGAGCCGCTGTAGTACCCGGTCGCCGACAGCCTGTCCGTACTGGTCGTTTATGAGCTTGAAGTTGTTGATATCAAACGCCGCCATAATATAGCTTCCGGATCGTTCCGAGTAGACGAGCTCCGCCGCCTTTGCAAAGAAGGTCTCGCGGTTATAAAGACCTGTGAGGGGATCGTGCTCGGCACGGCGCTTCAGAGCATTTTCCGCCAGAGCCGTATCGTTAATATCGTTAAAGGTGAAAAGTATCTTTTCAGTGAGCTCGTATTCGCCGGACATCCGGATAAGCTGTACTTTGAAAATGTGTTTTTCACCCTTGGGGATCATGAGAGTGACATTGGTCTCTTCTCTGTCTTTTTCGGGATGGTCAATAAGCGTCTGCTCAAGCGCACACAGCCTCCTGACATCCTCCTCGCAGGCTATCCCGTCCTCCGTCAGCACACGGTCGAGAGTTCTGGAGTTGAAATTGCCTCCGATATACCCTGAAATCTCTGGGTCATAGCTGAAAATATCATTTTGCCAGTCGTGTATAATGACGACCGTGCCTGTTGCGCTCAGTACTCTGCGGTAGCGCTCTTCTTCCGCTCCCTGTAGACGCAGATAGCTGTTTTGAATACGTATTTTCTCGTTTACAATACGCATAAGGACGCTTCTGACCTTTACCTTTGCGGAATGCTCGTTAACGGGCTTAGTTATAATATCCGAGGCGCCGGCAGAAATGGCGTCAAGATAGGTCTCAAAGCTGTCGTCGGAGGTGACGATGATGACCGGGAATTCAACGAGCATACTGTCGTTTCTCATGCGTTTCATAACGTCAAAGCCGCCCATACCCGGCATGTGCAGATTGAGCAGAATGATGCTGATCGAGCTGCCGTAGCGTTTGATTTGTGACAGGGCGCCTTCGCCGCTGCGCGCGGTTATAACGGCAAATTCGTCGCTGAATATACCGCAGAGCAGCTCGCGATCCCCATCTGCATCGTCGACTATCAGCATACGCTTCTTTGGAAGCGGAGCGGACA
>JAAYCC010000240.1 GCA_012729875.1 Clostridiales bacterium
CTCTGGAGCATAATCATAAGGTTTTTATAGTTTGCTTTGCGGACAAATTCAAAGGACCTCGTCTGCATGGCCTTTGATACGCGATCCATATAGTTGTTTGCAAGCTGAGCGCCGAACGCCTTCTCCAGAACGTTTTTCGCGTATATGACGCCTCCCTCGGAAATAACCTTCTGCGTCGTACACAGCCCGTAGAAATCATCGACAATTTCCTGCAGATCCTCGGGTGACAGACTGTTAAGCCTTGCAACCTCTAGTGTAAGGCGCTCAATTTCGTCTTCCGTCAGGTGCTTGTATACTTCCGAAGCCTGGGCACTGCCGAGCGCGACTATTACCGCAGCCGCTTTTGTAATCGGTGCAACAGCTCCTCTGTTTGCAGCTCTCGCCAATGCTTATTCCTCCTTCATCCACGTCCTGAGCAGGTTTGCCGTAACCTGCGGGTTTTGTTTTGCAAAGTTGCGGACTTCCTCCAGTATAGCTTCGTCCTTGGGATTGACCTTACCCTTGGCAATCTCCTCAAGGCTGAGTTTATATTTTTCTATCTCCTCCTGTTTGCGCTTCTCTTCTTCAAGTCTGGTCTGTTCTTCGGCTTCAGCCAGAGCGCGGAGTTTCTCTTTCTTCTTGCGTTTTACAATCGTGACAACCACCAGAATTGCTATGATTAGCAGCAGAAGTACGGCTCCGGCGACAATTAATACCCACATTGGCAAGCCGAGTATTCCTGGATTCTCGTCATCCTTTACCTTGTCTTGCAAATCATCGTCTGACAGCGGCATGTTGAACGCCGATACGGTTATCAGGTCCTCGGGAATATCCGAACAGCCCGAGACAAGCTCTGTAAGATCCTCTCTTCTGGGCTCTGTGAGTGCGGGGTCGTTTACCAGCACTGAGACCGTTGCCCGCTTCAGTATTGCATTGCCAGACTCAATTTGAGTTTTTATGTAGCCATAGTCATAGTCGTTACTCCACGAATAATCTGTCATGCCCTTATCATTGTTCGGCGATGTATAGCCGTATTTGGGAATATCTGTGTTGTTTTCTTCTCCTGCCACATCACCAGCCGGGACGGTCCCGTTTATCGTATATTTACCCTCGCCGTGGCTGACATATCCGTCATCTTTTTCATTCGGAGATATCTCATATTTCTCCGTCATCATTTTGTCGTAGTCGATAGTGACTTTTGCCGCCGCTACTACCCCGTTTGAACCATACCGCGGCGACAGCAGGCGCACAATATTGTCCTCAATCTGCTTTTGGACCATCAGTTCAAAAGTCAAGTCCGCAGCGCTGCTCTGCCCGTCGTCGTCCGCCGACGCTGTGAGCTCAAGCATCGTAGAGGAGTCCACGACCCTGACATCTTCAGGTTCCATCTTCGGAACGCTCGCCGCAATCAGATTTCTTATCGCGGAGACCTGTTCGCCGCTTATCACGACGTCCCGCTTTAGCGAGAGCAGGACGCCGGCGGAGGCCTTTTCAGTTTCCGTAGCCTTTTCCCAGACATAGTCGCTCGTCTCGGGGACAGTGATCGTCACCGTGGCGCTGTCAACACAGTCCATTCTTTCAAGAGTTGCCTGAATTCTGTCCTGTAGCTGATATGACAGCCACTGCGCCTTCTCAGATTCAGTTGCCGTCATACCCGAATGGCTCGAAAAAACATCATACGGCAGGGCCGATTTGGGAAGACCTTCGGCCGCTAGCCGCAGAATCCAAATGTCATACTCTTCTTTGCGAACAAGTATGCTCCCTTTGGAACCGACCTTGGCATCCGCCCCCATATCAAGGAGCGACTGATAAATCTTTGCAGACTCTGAAGGGCTCAGATCGGAATAGAGCTCAACATAGTTTCCGCCGGAAGCATTAAGAATTATTGTTATTACAACCGCAAGGATTACAACTGCGCCTGCAGCAGCGATCAAAGTTCTCTTTGATTTCTGCGGCATTTTTTGGACATATTGTTTTATCTTATCTGCGCTCTCTTTGACGTTAAAATCTTTCACTTCGTATCCCATGCTCCTTGTCCAGAATAGATATGAAAGGAAGCCATCCATATCCAGATCCTACTGAACAAACCCCTGTTTCAAATTCTTTGCCCTCAAAGCGGCGTCTAGATCTGCATCTGCATTATCTCTTTATATGCATTGACGGCCCTGGAAGTCAGCTGAACCAC
>JAAYCC010000241.1 GCA_012729875.1 Clostridiales bacterium
ACCCGTGGCCGGTGGCGACAGCGCAGTTTGGGGATACAGTATTCCGCATATTCGGAGCGCAGTATACCGGCAATAAAACCGATAAGGCCCCCGGAACGGTAGTTTGCACAGACCAAAAAAAGGGTATCGAGATCGCCTGCGGCAACGGCGAGACACTCCTGATCACGCGCCTGCAGGCCCCCGGCGGCAAGCAGATGTCCGCGTCAGATTATCTGCGCGGCCACCCGATCTCACTTTGACTTCGGAGGGCATAATGGCAAATACGGCAAGACAGACCGCTCTTACGGTGCTCCGGCGCTGCCGCAGAGATCGGGCTTTTTCCGACGCTATGCTCAACAGCGTGCTGGCAGAATCGGCCTTGTCTGCTAAGGATCGTGCGCTGGTATCACAGCTTTGCTACGGTGTTCTGCAAAACGCAATATTGTGTGATTACTATATCGACAGCTTTTCAGGGGGCAAAAAGATCGAGCCAAAGCTGCGCGATATTTTGCGCCTTTCAGTCTATCAGATACTCTTTCTTGATAGAATCCCCGACCACGCGGCCGTCAACGAGGGCGTGGAGCTGTGCAAGCGCTCTGGACTCGGACGCGCGTCCGGCTTTGCCAATGCGGTTTTGCACAGGGCTGCGGAGAATAAAAACAACCTGCCGCAGATCCCCGAAGACGACAGGATCAAATATTTGTCCATAAAATACAGCACGCCGGCAGCGCTTGTTGAAAAGCTGGCTTCAGACTTCGGTGAAAGTTTTACGGAAGAGCTCCTTAAATCCAACAACGAACTCTCACCGACTACAATTCAGGTAAATACGCTTAGGATAGGCGCGGAAGAGCTCTTTGAAAGACTCTCGTCCAAGGGCTTCGGCTGCCGTGCCCACTCGTTTTTATCCGACTGCGCCGAAGTATCTGGCGGCGACCTTGCTGCTTCAGAGGAGTTTCGGGAAGGGCTTTTCTATATTCAGGACCCTGCGGCGCGCCTTGCGGTCATAGCGGCGTCGCCTATTAGCGGCAGTGCCGTTCTGGATGCCTGCGCGGCTCCCGGCGGTAAGAGCTTTGCCTCAGCGATACTCATGCAAAACGACGGCAAAATCATCTCCTGCGATATCCACAAAAACAAGCTGGGGCTTATTTCTGACGGGGCAAAAAGGCTGGGCATAGACATCATCACCACAGGAGAAATGGACGCTCTGCACCCTGACGACAGCTTAATCGCCTCCTGTGATACGGTTATTGCGGATGTACCCTGCTCCGGTCTGGGTATAATACGTAAAAAGCCGGATATCCGCTATAAGGAACTGAGCGAAACAGAGAAGCTGCCGGAGACGCAGCTTGCCATTCTGGAGGGACTTGCCCCCTGCGTAAAGGCCGGAGGAGTTTTGCTCTACTCCACCTGCACTATACTGAGACGTGAAAACGAGGACGTCATATCTGCATTTCTGGAAAAACACGGCGAATTCAAGCCTGAGAGCTTCTCTCTGCCTGAGCCTATAGCCGCGGTCGAAAGCGGCATGATAACGCTTTTTCCCCACATCCACGGGACGGACGGCTTTTTTATCTGCAAATTGAGGAAATGGCATGAAAACTGACATAAAATCCATGCTTCCCGCCGAAATAGGGGCGGCGCTCGCCGAAATGGGGGAACCCGAATACAGGGCAAAACAGATATTTTCTTGGTTGGCTAAGGGCGCCGTCTCCTTTGACGAGATGTCAAACCTGTCCAAAGCGCTCCGCGGGAAGCTCGACGAGAGGTATTTCATTACCACGCCGAAGCCGGTTTGCAAGCAGGTCTCCGAGATAGACGGCACGATAAAATACCTCTGGGAGCTGAGGGACGGTAACGCTGTCGAGACCGTAATCATGAGATATAAGCACGGAAATACCGTATGTATATCCTCGCAGGTCGGCTGCCGCCAGGGCTGCGCATTCTGTGCCTCGACCATAGGCGGTCTTGTCCGCGACCTCGAGCCCTCAGAAATGCTGGATGAGGTGCTGTTTTCACAGATTAACAGCGGTATTCCGATTTCGAATATCGTCCTGATGGGGATTGGGGAGCCGCTGGATAATTTTGATAACGTAATCCGTTTTCTTGAGCTTGTCAATCATCCGGACGGGATGAATATAGGTATGCGACACATTTCTCTGTCGACCTGCGGGCTGACAGAAAAATTTGACAAACTGGCCGATCTTAATTTACAATTGACTCTGTCCATATCTCTGCATGCTCCCGACGACGAGACACGCTCCAAAATTATGCCTGCGAACAGGGGCAGGGGAGTTGAGGAGCTGCTTGATGCCTGCCGCCTGTATGCAGACCGCACGGGCAGGCGGATATCTTTTGAATATGCTATGATAGACGGTGTGAACGATACGGTCAAACACGCGGAGCTTCTTGCAAAAGAGGCAAAATCCGTTTCGGCCCACGTCAATCTCATACCGCTGAACCATGTTGAGGAGAGACCTTTTCGCCCCTCAACACCTGAGAACCTCAAGAAATTCGTTAGCGTTCTGGAGAAAGAGGGCGTAAACGTCACAGTCAGGCGAAAGCTAGGCTCGGATGTGGATGCGTCCTGCGGCCAGCTCCGCAGAAAGCTTGTAAGCGGCAAATAGGAGGAATCCATGAAAGCCTATACCCTGACCGATATTGGTAAGGTAAGATCTGAAAATCAGGACTGTGTACGTTTTGTTTCGCCCGCCGGCGCAAACTATAACGTGCTTGCCCTATGCGACGGCATGGGAGGGGCAAAATCCGGCGGGGTAGCCAGCGAAATTGCTCTCAACTCTTTCGTCGGCGGGGTGCGTATGCATATCACTGAAATGAAAAAGGGCGACGCTCTTGAGGAAGTTGTGTTGAAAGCTGCAGAGCATGCCAACGAGCAGGTCTACAATTGCTCTCTTACCGACAAGAAGTTCGAGGGTATGGGTACGACACTTGTTGCCGCCGTGGTCAAGGGTACGAAATGCTGTATCCTGAACGTCGGAGACAGCCGTGCTTATCTCATCTCCAATGGCGAGATAACGCAGATAACCAGCGACCATTCTTTTGTTGAGGACATGGTCAGAAGGGGCAGCATTACAAGAGAGCAGGCCCGCAATCATCCCCGAAGGAACGTTATAACACGTGCTCTGGGTGTGGAACAGACGGTGGAATGTGATATTTTTACCCCAATTTTCAGAAAAAATGACATATTACTTTTATGCACCGACGGTCTGAGCAACACATTGACTGACGAGGAGATACTTGAGATCACGGAGAAGAACAAGGTCCTTTCCGATATCGGCAAAGAACTTCTCGATCTTACCCTTTCCCGCGGAGCGCCGGACAATGTCACAGTCGGACTGCTTCAAAAATAGACTTTACGTAACCTCAATCATACGGAGGCCTCAAATATGGAAAATAACAGCATGGACAGGTATCTCGGTCAGATGCTCGACAACAGATATGAACTGCTGGAGATCATTGGTTCCGGCGGTATGGCGGTAGTCTACAGGGCTCTTTGCCACAGGCTTAACCGCTATGTTGCTGTAAAAATACTCAAGGACGAGTACGCTCAGGATGACGAGTTCAGGGAGCACTTCAAAGCGGAGTCACAGGCCGTTGCGATGCTGTCTCACCCCAATATCGTCTCTGTGTATGATTTCAGCAAGTCATCAGAATGCCAATATATAGTCATGGAGCTGTTGGACGGCATAACCCTCAAGCAGTATATGCAGACCAAGGGCGCCCTGAGCTGGAAAGAAGCTCTGCACTTTAGCACGCAGATAGCCAAGGCTTTGAGCCACGCCCACAGCAAAGGGATTGTACACCGTGATATAAAGCCCCAGAACATCATGGTTGTTAAAGACGGCAGCATAAAGGTTGCGGACTTCGGTATAGCACACCTCCAAAATGAGAGCAATGCCGATGAAAATGAGACCGTGGGTTCCATTCACTATATTTCACCCGAACAGGCGAGAGGAGAGCCGGTGGATACCCGCTCGGACATCTATTCACTCGGTATCGTCATGTATGAGATGCTCACCGGCCGCCTGCCCTATGAGGGCGACTCAGCAGAAGCTATAGCCGTTCAACATATCAATGCTATGCTTACACTGCCGGGCGACATCAATCCCGATATTCCTATGCGTCTGGAGGAAATCACTCTAAAGGCTATGACTGCCGACTTAAACTCCAGATATCAGACCGCAGACGAGCTGCAGGACGATCTGGAGGCCTTCCGTAAGCATATGAATATTATGGGCGCCGACACTGCAGGGGCTAGCGGCGCCGACGCTATCGGCAAAGCCGTTAACAGAGGAAAGACTGCCGGGAAGGGCGGCAGTCTCTCCAAAAAGGAGCGCAGGGAGAGTAAAAAACGTTCGCGAAAGGTTGGCTCTTTGACAGGAGCTGCGCTGATCGGTGTTTTCCTGGTCGCCCTTGTGTTTTTTATCTGGAGCTTTTGGCTCAGAGATATTTTCTCCGAAGGCCAGCGTGTTGAGATACCGGATTTTATCGGGCAAAACAGCGATGAGATCGTCAATAGCGAGGCATATGCCGATATATTCAATTTTAAAGTGACATACAGTATCAGCCAGGACTATGAAAAAGGTGTCATTATAGACCAAAACCCCGAAGCTGGCCGCAGTGTGGTTCCGGGTAAAAACGGTTTTGATATTGAGCTTATAGTCAGCGCCGAACTTGTTATGACCGAGATACCAGACCTTATTAACCATGAATACCGTGAGGCAACAATTGAGCTTGAAAAGCTCGGCTTTGAGGTTGAGGTAGAGATTGTCGCTTCCGATACCATCACCAAGGACTATGTGGTAAGCTCAAACCCCAAGGCCGGGGAGAAGCTTCCCGCTAATTCTAAAGTATATCTTTTTGTCAGCGGCGGTACCGATATCGATGAAGTGTCTATGCCCGACCTTTCTGGCTACTCTAAATACTCGGCTGTTACGACGCTGAGTTCTCTCGGACTCAGCGTAGGAAGCATCAGCTATGTCGACAGCAATAATGACAAGGACATAGTAGTTTGGCAAAGTGTCACAGCAGGTCAGAGAATAGCGAAAGGCTCTGTTGTATATCTGCAAATATCCAAAGGCCCGCAGGCTACCCCGACTCCAAGCCCGACCCCCACTCCCACTCCCAGCCCGGCCGTCGAACCAAGCGCGACGCCGGAAGGCGTCTCTGATACGGGAGCGGAGTAGCGGATGGAAGCCCCCTTTATCTATAAGGCCCTCAGCGGCTTCTACTATGTGCGTGACGGCGAGAGGGATATTGTATGTCGTGCGCGCGGACGCTTTCGCAATGAGGGTATAACGCCTCTTGTGGGAGACTTCGTGAGGTACAGTGTTGACTTCAGCGGGAAAGGTACTGTTGAAGAAATTCTTGAGCGCAAAAATTTCTTTCAGCGTCCGGCGGTTGCTAATATAGGCTGCATGGTCGTTCTTGCAAGCGCCGTCAACCCGGTCTCCGACCCTTTCATTATCGACTGTGTCACCGCTAGAGCTGAAAATGCGGGCTGCGAGGTAGTCATCTGCATCAACAAGTCCGATCTAGACCCGGGCGAATCTTTGTATTACATTTATAAAACAACCGGCTATACGGTAATCCGAACCAGTGCAAAAAATGGGGACGGCATCCCCGAACTTCGCAGAGCCATCGCCGGCAAGGTCTGTGCCTTTACCGGCAACACCGGTGTGGGAAAATCCAGTGTTCTCAACGCTCTGTCGCCCGACCTGCACATAAAGGTCGGCGAGGTCAGCGAAAAGCTTGGACGCGGCAGGCACACCACGCGCCATGTGGAGCTTTTCCCTCTTGGAGACGGAGCATACATAGCCGATACTCCCGGGTTTTCGTCCTTTGATATTGAAAATACAGTGCTCAACCCAAAAGAAAATGTCCAATACTGCTTTATCGAGTTTTCCCCATATCTCGGCTGCTGCCGTTTTGACGACTGTGCCCACATCTCCGAGCCCGGCTGCGCCGTAATGCAGGCGGTAGCTGAGGGGAAAATCTGTGCAAGCCGCCATTCGAGCTATGTGAGGCTTTATGAGACTGCGGCGCAGCTTAAAGACTGGGAAATCAATAAGGACAAGCACTAATACAGGCCCTTCCGCGTATAATGCAGCGCGGGAGGGATTTTTATGCGAAAAAAAGGACCCAGATCACGCTATAAAAATATTGGCTGCTTTATAATCGTTCTTGGTGTTTTCGTACTTCTGGCGTTGGTTTTGCCGCCTACGTTCTGGTGGTTCATACTCGGTTCTGTATTGATCTGCGTGGGTATATGGGTGTGCAAGTGTCGCTGACATAAACAAGTCCTTTTATTCATATCATTGAACAAAGCGCTTTGGAAAGGACTGATATCATGCGATTTTCGCTCGATCGGACTGAAAGCGAATGCTTCACACCGATATATGAAAACACACTTACGGCGGAGGAAAGCGCCGAACTTGTAATCCCAGACATACGAGAGGATGTCGGAAAGATCCTCGATATCCGGGGCCAGGTCGTACTGTCGTCAAAAAAGCTCATGACTGATGCGGCTACCGTCATGGCCTCGGTATGCGCCTGCGTAATTTATCTGTCGGATAACGGAGAGAAAATCGAGTGCGTATCGGCGGAAATACCTTTTGAGATGGACATTGCAGCCGTGGGCATAGACGAGGAATCGGTCATAGTGTCCGATCTTCGGCTCTGCGATGTCGAGGTGAAGATGCTTAATTCACGCAAACTGCTTTTCCGTGCGAGGGTTTCGGCAGTTTTGAGATGCTATGCACCTGATGTCTTTTCTATATGCAACGGGCTGCCCGAAGACGTTATGGGTATGAACATCCATCTGCTGAAAAAGAGGGCTGAGCACAACCTCGTGGCAGGGCTTAGAGAGAAAACCTTCGCTATGTCCGACGAATACAGTCTCCCAAATGGCATCGACCCAACTGCAAGGCTTCTGTGTACCGAGACAGGCATATGTGTTGATGATGTAAAAATGGTTGGCAATAAGCTCGTATTCAAGGCCAGAGCCGTTACAGACGCAATATTTTTAAAAGACGGCGACTGCTCTCTTCAGCTTGGTACGTTTGAGTCCATGTTTTCCCAGATAATCGAAGTCGACAGGGAAGGGGAAGAACTGGAACCCCGCGTATCAATAGAGCTTATGTCGGCCGATTTTACCCGCCTGCCCGAGAACACCGATATGGACATCGCCGCTACGTTTCGAATCAGCGCCACGGCTGTCTGCGTTGAGAATGTGGAGTCAGATTACATAGCCGACGCTTACAGTAACTGTCGTCCGCTGGAACTTGAGGGGACCTCCGTTGAGCTTACGACCATGCTTCCGCCAAAGAAGCTGCATATTCAGCTTGAGGGCAGTCTGCCGGAAGCTGTTATGGATGCAAAGCTCTGCTACCTGTCAATTTCCGAGGCGAGTACGCTCGTAAACGGAGGCAGAATAGACATAAACGCCACGGCGCGCGGCGTGGCCGAAACAGAGGACGGCGGGTATATTCCTGTGGAGGCGGTGCTCAAAGGAGACGACGAGATTGTGCTTAGTGATGGCCAGTCTATGCGGGTTATTGAGGTGTTCTGCGGCGAAACGGAGGTCGGCCGCAGCGGAAGCCTCTCGTCTGAGGCGGTCGTCTGTGTTGAGATCACCGGCACTTATGAGATAGACACAGTTTGTGCTGTGGAATATGACGAGGAATGCTCCATAAACGACCTGCGCCCGTCGCTCACGGTGCTCTGCTCCGATTCCCATGGCGGCGATCTCTGGTCACTTGCAAAAAAGTACGGTTCAACGGTGGAGGCAATAGAAAGGGCAAATACAATTGAGGGCGAATTCTCTCCTCTGATGCGTCCGCTTCTTGTGCCTAAGGCAAAGTAAATAGGACTTGCGCAGTAACGGCCAATGTGATAAGATATTTTAGGAAATCACATGAGGAGCTGTTATAATGTCTGGACATTCCAAGTGGCACAATATTCAAAAAACAAAGGGCGCTCAGGACGCAAAACGAGCACAGGCTTTTACTAAGATCGCGCGCGAGATGATCGTTGCCGTCAAAGAGGGCGGAGGCGGAGACCCTGCGAACAATTCCCGCCTTGCCGCCGTTATAACAAAGGCTAAAGCGGCCAATATGCCCAATGACAACATAAAGCGAACTATTGAGAAGGCTCTCGGCTCCGGCAACGGCGATAATTACGAGAGCATCGTCTACGAGGGCTACGGTCCCTGCGGTGTTGCCGTAATAGTTGAAACCATGACAGACAACCGAAACCGTACTGCCTCCGAGATGCGGCACTACTTCGACAAATACGGCGGAAACATGGGCGCCAGCGGCTGCGTCTCCTGGTCTTTCGACAAGAAGGGCGTCATAGTTATCGACAATGAGGACGGGAGTATCAGTGAGGATACCGTTATTGAGGACACTCTTGAGGCCGGCGCAGACGACTGCGAGACAGAGGGATCCACATTTATTGTCTACACCGATCCCAACGCTTTTCAGGAGGTTGCCGCCGGGCTTGAAGAAAAGTACAGGTTCCTCTCCGCAGAGGTTGAGATGGTTCCGCAAAACTACATTAAGCTCTCAAACGAGGACGACATCAAGAACATGAGCAAGATGCTGGATATGTTCGAGGACAACGACGACGTCCAGAACGTATGGCACAACTGGGAAAACGAAGACT
>JAAYCC010000038.1 GCA_012729875.1 Clostridiales bacterium
CACCGTCGCGAACGAAACCCGCCATTTTTTCTGTGTTGCCGGTTTCGCTGAAATATAGAATTGCAATCTTCATATAGTCACCTTCTGTTAAAATAAAATGAGCCGGCAATACCGCCTATGCCGTCGCAGCCTGCCAGTACATAGCAGCCACCATCGTGTGCGTTGTCTCATGTACGATACCGTCTTTAGCCACACTCTCGAGATAGCCGCGTATTTTCAATTTGTCGTCGTCGCCGAGTTCGTGGAGAGACGATATACGCAGCGTATAGTCTCTGACCGCCTCTTCCAGCGTCATATCGCTCTCCCACAGCTGCTCCTCGTACTCAAGCCTGGGACAGTAGCCGGACATCCACGCAAGGTCAAAGGCATAAGCCACCGTCTCGTCAAGCGGTTTTGTATCCTGCTCGGCGCCTACAAGCCTGTTGAGCTCATCCAGTATGGCATTTGTCCTTCTGGTCGGCTTTACCATAAGCACCCAGTTCTTGCTGGCCTCCATAAGTTTTATAAATGTGTCGGCCGATACTATTGCCGGTGTCATATTCGCAAGGACGAGATCGAATCTGTGCTCCCAGCCCTTCTTCTTCAGGTCGACCTCATGCCAGTCGTCAACCGAGAAGCAAACGTTTGAGCCCCTGCTCTTCCCGTTCTCTATTGCATTTTCTATCATTTTGGGGGAAAAGTCGGTCGCGGTCATTTCAGCGCCCATCTCCTCAAGGGCGAATGAAAATCTCCCGCCGCCGCAGCCGACGTCAAGCGCACTGCTGCCCTTCCAAACCATATTCTCACGCTGGATTATCCGCATACCTAGGCTGTTCTCCGCACTCGGCAGTTCCATTGCGGAGAAATGCACCGCCTTACCGTTCCACCATTCCACTCCGGCCCCCGGGCTGCCTTTGCTCGGCTTCCAAAGCTCGGTTATCGTACGTACATCCATATCACATGTCCTCCGTATATCTTGTTGAATCATTCCTCATTAAAATAGAAAATAGCATCTGCATATGAGAGACAGCAAGCCCCCGGGGGGGTTAATCTGCAGAAATACAGCAAAAAAGCCATATGAAATAAAAATTTTGATTCATATCGCCAATATTTCTCAAGAACAACTCGGTTTTTTAACCCCCCGGGGGGCTTGCGGTATTTGTAACCTAGTATGTATTATTATAATGGATCAAATAAAGATTTATCAAATAAAAAGTAATGCTTATGGGGAGATGATATCATAATGTACGATATGGAAAAGTGGGAAAAAGCTGCTGCTTTCCACGGCCATAAATGTCCTGGTCTGGCAATCGGTTTTAAGACAGTCGAAGCACTTATTGAGCACATTCCTACAGGCGCCGCCTCCGACGAACAGATTGTCTGCATCACAGAAAATGACACCTGTGCGGTAGACGCCATACAGAGCCTTCTTAGCTGTACCTTCGGCAAGGGCAACCTCATTTACAAGCCGCTCGGCAAGATGGCCTTCAACTTCTATTTCCGTGAGAGCGGAAAAACACTTAGACTGTATTTCAATGGCGGCGACGAGAAAAAGAACAACAACGAGATTCCCCGCGAGCAGCGAATACAGTATATCTTAAACGCCCCGACAGACGAACTGTTCAACTTCGGAAAGCCCGCTTTTGAACTGCCCGAGCGCGCAAGAATATTCAATTCCGTCGAGTGCTCAGTATGCGGAGAAAAAGCAAGAGAGGACAGAATACGGCTCCAAAACGGCAATATGGTCTGCCTGAGCTGTTTTAACGAATACGACCGATAAATATTTAACAAGGAGAGTACATATGAAAAAGTATACCAAAATAACAGCGCTGTTTTTGGCTTTTATGCTGATGTTCACAGTCGCGGGCTGTACTTCCGGTACAGATGAGTCCTCCCCTTCCCCCTCTACAGCCGATGGAGATGGCAAAGCCGGCACACGCACCATCACGGATATGCTGGGCCGCGAGGTAGAGATTCCCGAGACAATTGAAAATGTTGTAGCAATCGGGGCAACAGCCCGTATGCTCACATACGCGGGCTGTGCGGATAAAATAGTCGGCATAACCGACCTGGAAAAAGAGTGCAGTCCCGGAATGCCTTATGCTTACATAAACTCCGACAGTTTTTCCAAGCTGACAGGCGTGGCTCCCGGCGGAGTGAGCGGTGAAATATACGATGAGGCACTAGCAACGCTTGCCCCGGATATCATATTCACAAGTTTTATTGAAATCGACCAAGTCAATACAATGCAGGCAAAGCTGAACATCCCTGTTGTGGCTCTTTCATATCAGGGCATTTTCAGTGACAGCGTATACGACGCACTCACGCTTGTAGGAGATATCATGGGGGCGCAGGATCGCTGCACCGAGCTTATTGCCGCCATGAAAGGATGGCAGAAAGATCTAAATGACCGCACCAAGGATATCGCAGACGCAGACAAACCGTCTGTATATGCAGGTGCCGTCAGCTTCCGCGGCGGTCACGGCATTGAAGGAACATATGCTAATTATCCTCCTTTTACCGCAATCAACGCAAAGAACGTGGTCGATGAGGCAGGAAAAGATGGAGCTCTGCTCATAGAAAAGGAGAAGCTTGTCGTCTGGGATCCCGATATAATCTTCCTGACCCCGGGGAACATGGGCCTGGTAAACGAGGACTATAAGACAAATTCAAGCTATTACACCAACCTCAAAGCCGTAAAGAACGGCAATGTATACTCTCAGATAGACTATAACTATTACGGCACCAACATCGAACTCTCGATAGCCGACGCCTATTATGCCGGAGCCATCGTCTATCCCAAAGCATTCTCGGACATTGACTTTGAAAAGAAAGCCGACGAAATCTTTAAAGAAATGCTGGGAAAGCCCTACATGCAGGTGTTAAAGGACAATGGCAACGGCTTCGGCAAGATTACCATAGGTGAGTGACGAAACAAATGCATAAACTAGCCGCAAAACATACGTCATACCGCGATTACATACAGTTTAAGATACTCGTTATAATTCTGCTGGTCATTCTTACGATAGTGGCCGCTCTCATTGCAATAACTGCAGGCTCGGCCGGTCTGACAATAAAGGAAGTTCTTTACACTTTGGCGGGGCGGGGGACCGAAATGAACAAAACGGTTGTACTCGGCCTTCGTCTCACCAGAGTGGTGACATCAATTATCGGCGGAATTGGTCTTGGGATAACGGGCTGCGCCATGCAGAGCATACTGCGCAATCCCCTCGCCTCAGCTTCGACGGTAGGCGTATCCCAGGGCGCTGCTTTCGGAGCCGCCTTTGCAATCGTGGTATTGGGCGCCGGCGTCCAATACTACACGAACGAAGCCGTTACGGTTACAAGCCCTTATCTAGTGTCTATCTGTGCATTTGCATTTTCCCTGTTGTCGACTTTCGTCGTCCTTGGACTCTCAAAATTCGGAGATGTTTCCCCTGAAACTATGATCCTTTCGGGCGTCGCGCTCAGCGCGCTTTTCGGGGGCGGTACAACAATAATGCAGTATTTTGCGGACGATGTAAGTCTGTCTGCAATAGTGTTTTGGACTTTCGGAGATATGGGGCGCACATCGTGGAAGCAGATTATAATCATGGCGGTGGTTGTCCTGTTTGCGTCGGTATATTTTGCTTTCAACAGGTGGAACTACAACGCCCTCCAAAGCGGAGAAAACAGCGCCAAGGGACTAGGGGTCAACGTGGACTCAATGCGCCTCACAGGAATGGTCATATGCTCCTTCACCGCGGCGGTAATAGTATCGTTTGTCGGCATAATAAACTTCGTCGGGCTGGTCTCTCCCCATGTTATGCGGCGTATAATCGGCGATGATTATCGTTTCCTTCTTCCGGCCTCCGCTCTCATGGGCGCGCTTATGCTGCTGTTCAGCGACACTGTAGCTCGTATGGTGGTCGCCCCAGTTGTCTTGCCGATCGGCGCGATCACGTCCTTTCTCGGCGCCCCGTTATTCCTGTATCTTCTTTTCAAGGGGGTCAAAAACAAATGATAAACGTAAAGGACCTGAGCTTTTCATATTGCAAAACCTACCAAATTCTTGAAAAAATAGAGTTTGACGCCCGGGAAGGGCAGTGCGTTGCCATACTCGGCAACAACGGTGCAGGTAAGAGCACGATGATAAAATGCCTCAATCGCATTCTCACGCCTCAGGAGGGAGCTGTAAGCGTAAATGGTCGGGACATAGGGAGTCTGAAGCGGCAGTCGATCGCCCAGGAAATGGCCTATGTAGCACAGCAGAACGACAGCTCACAGTTCACGGTATATGATGCGGTTCTGCTCGGCAGAAAACCTTACATAAAGATGAACCCTACGGAAGAGGATCACCGTATTACGAGGGACGTAATCAATCGCATGGGACTATACGATTATTCCCTAAGGTATCTCGACGAGCTCTCGGGCGGCGAGCTTCAGAAAGTGATGCTTGCGCGGGCGCTTGCACAACAGCCGAAGGTACTCATGCTCGACGAGCCGACAAGTAACCTCGACCTCAAGAACCAATACGAAGTAATGGGCATAATCCGGGATATTGCGGCCGAGAAAAAAATATGCGTGATCATAGTTATCCACGACCTCAATCTCGCTCTGCGCTACTGCGACCGTTTCCTGTTCATAAAGAACAGCCGTGTATACTCGCTCGGCGGCGCCGAGACCGTCAGCTGTGACGCTATACGCGAAGTCTACGGCATGGACGTCACAATAGAGAACATACATGGCTATCCCACCGTCGTCCCTCTGTGCGGATAGTTCAAAGTTACTCAAGACATAGAAATCGGTAGTCGTTGTAAACGACTACCGATTTCTATGTCTGCAGGACTTGTATTTACTTTTCCCAATATATTGTCGCCACAGCGGTGTCGATTTGATCCAAAATCACCCCCGTCTTTTATAAGCGACTTTAAGTAATCCTCAATTTCGGCAGTCTTACTCCCGCTCAGTTCCCTTGCCATCCTTACTCTGTTGAGATAGAACGAGCGGGCATATTCTCCTGTTCCAACAGTTCGATGAACTTATCGTAGATGTGGCTGTAATATTATAATCATCTCCAAATAATCGCCGCAAGCCAGGTGGGGGGGATGTTTTTTATAATTGCGCTTTAATTCTCCTGAAGCACATAAAGGGTGCCGCCAGGCTGTCGCCAATTCCTCCAAATCACCTCAAAGTTTTCAAATTATTCAACATATAGCCATCCGTTTTATGTTAGACTGTGTGTATATTATTGCTATTAACCCGAAATATAATATTGTTATCGGACAGGAGCGATTACTGTGAGTATTTCAGACTATTCAAGAGTGACTCCCCCTATCGAAAGATTGGCTAACACTTGCTTAGAGAACAATCTAATAAAACCGGAGGATTATTCAAAATATCAGGTAAAGCGCGGATTGCGCGATGTCAACGGAGAAGGTGTAAGGGCGGGACTTACTGAAATTTCAGAAATCCGTTCTTTTGAAGTCGTAAACGGCGAAAAAGTGCCAATCGAGGG
>JAAYCC010000039.1 GCA_012729875.1 Clostridiales bacterium
CATTTATTAGTTCAGGGTCAAATATCGAGACAGATATTTGTAACACCGTTGACTTCAAACTCGTTCATATAGTCATCCATACGGGCGGTGAGTTCACTAATGTCTTCGGGATTTAAGTGTTCCTCAGTCATGTCGCGGCGTGCAAGTTCCTCTGCTAAAATGTCGAAGAAGATCGCATCCTCATAGTCGGCAACTGCGTCGTGTATTCCGCCCTCTTCATAGGCGCGGGATGGGAAGATATGTCCCATATAGCTCTGAGAAAGCTCTGAAAAGCCCTCTTGTGCGGCTATAGCGAAGATTTTTTCCTGCAGCAGGTCATAGTTCTCGAAGCGGTCATTGCCTCTGACGGAGTTCAAAATCCAGTTGCCGATATAAACCAAGTCCAACAAATGTCGAAACTCTTTTTTTGTAAGCTCGATTTCCATAACGGCCTCCTTTCAAAGGACGTCAAAAGATATACCCCAGATTGGTGTGGAGTGAAAACTTCCTTGCAGTGTATTATATCAATATCGGGCCCAAAATTCTACTATAATTATTATCAAATATAGTGTGTTTTCCTTGAAATTATTTACGATCAGCGATATTATTATCGTATTGCGCAATTATGTTTAGGATTATTAGTTTTTTATGTTTTTTGGAGAATTATAATGGACAAAAGACCTATCGGAATATTTGACTCCGGTCTCGGCGGACTTACGGCTGTCCATGAGCTGATGACGCTGATGCCAGGAGAGCATATAATCTATCTCGGAGACTCCGCCAACATGCCTTATGGCGAGAAGACGCACGAACAGATTGTCGAAATGTCCCGCAGGGATATGAAATTTCTGCTCTCCCGCGGTGTAAAGGTGATATTTGTCGCCTGTGGGACGGCGACCTCAAACGCCCTGTACGTTTTGAGAGATGAGAGCCCCGTACCGGTATTCGGCGTTGTGGAGGCGGCGGTGAATGAAGCTTTGGAAGCCACGAGAAACGGCAGAGTAGGCCTGTTGGCAACCCGTGCCAGCGTGGCGGCGGGAACTTTTGAGAATATGCTGAAGAGGCGTGACCCTAAGCTCCTTGTACATGCGAAGGCATGCCCGAAGTTTGCTACCATGGTTGAGGACGGCATATTTGAAAAGGACGACGAGCGCGTTGTGGCAGCGGCGGAGGAATACCTTCCCTGTCTCAGGGATGCGGGGGTTGACACCGTGATTTTGGGCTGTACGCACTACCCGCTTCTGGCCGACGTGATATCAGAGTATATGGGTGAGGGCGTTGTGCTTATAAGCTCGGGAGCGGCGGCTGCGAGAGAGCTTGCAAATTATTTGCGCGAAAATGGCATGCAAAATGATAATGGTAACGGAAGAACAGAGTTTTTTACAACCGGCGATACCGCGGCGTTCGCGGATAAGGCGAGCCTCATGATACGTCGGGATATATCTTCGGAACTTACACTTATAGAGCCTTTTGACAAAGCATAAAGAATATAATATAATAACTATCTCTATTATCGGATACAAGGACAAAGTATATATGAACTTAAAAAATGTAATTATTTCAATAAAAGGCACCCAGCGGGATATGGGCGGAGCCGACGATTCCGTGGAGCTTGTGACAGACGGAGTTTTCAGCTTCGAAAACGGACAGGGCAGCTTTTCCTATATGGAGAGCGAGCTTACGGGACTTGAGGGGACAAAGACCACCTTTACCTTCGGCCCCATGGGAGTTATGATGAACCGGGAGGGCACATTCAACAGCCAGATGTATTTTGAGGAGGGCCAAAAGCACAACTTCCTCTACGAGACGCCCTTCGGGTCGGCTACTATGGGAGTCAACACAAACCACATTGTAGTGGGAATGGACGAGAACGGCGGCGACCTGGAGATAGACTATCTTGTGGATTACCAGCAGTCTGTCGTCGGACACAACAGATTCAAGATCAATATCAGAGAGCAGAAGGATGAATAGATAATGGCTAACCTCATTGAAGACGCAAAGCGCTCTATAGACGGGCTGCTGAAAAATGCATACGACAGGGCTGTGAAGGCAGGCCAGCTGCCGGAAGGTGAATTCCCCCAAGGCAAGGTGGAGATCCCCAAGGACACCACCAACGGCGACTACGCGGCAAATCACGCGATGGCGGGGGCAAAGGCTCTGAAAATGCCGCCGAGAAAGATTGCTGAGGTCCTGGTTTCAAACCTCAATCTGTCGGACAGCTTTTTTGGGGGCGTGGAGATCGCCGGACCCGGATTTGTCAATTTCCGGCTTGCCGACAAGTGGTACGGCGACGTACTCGACGCAATACGTACCGAGAAAGCCGACTATGGCCGCTCCGATGAGGGCAAGGGCGAGAAGGTCATGGTGGAGTTCGTCTCCGCCAATCCTACCGGACCCATGACCATAGGCAACGCACGCGGAGGCGTTCTGGGAGACGCTCTGTCCTCCGTTCTGGACAGGGCCGGCTACAGCGTCTGGCGCGAATTCTATGTGAACGACGCGGGAAACCAGGTGGAGCTGTTCGGCAAGTCCATCGAGGCGCGCTATATTCAGCTTATAAAGGGAGAGGACTCTGTAGAGTTTCCTGAGAACGGCTACCACGGCGACGACATAAAGGAGCTGGCGAAGCTCATCTTCGAGAGGTACGGGGACAAGTACCTTGACATGGATTCAGAGACCCGCTGTAAGGAATTTGTTGAGTTCGGACTGCCTCATAACATTGAGCTGATGAGAGAGCATTTGGAGCGCTACCGCATCCGCTTTGACCGCTGGTTTCTGGAGAGCGATCTCCACAAGAGCGGCTATGTCGAGGAGACGGTCAAGCTTCTTGAGAAAGCGGGCTGCACCTATGAAAAGGACGGAGCGCTCTGGCTTCGCAACACCGACTTCGGCGCGGACAAGGATGAAGTTCTGCGCCGCTCCAACGGCTTCCACACCTACTATGCCGTAGACATAGCATATCACCGCAACAAGTTCATTGAGCGCGGGTTTGACAGGGTAATCGACGTCTGGGGCGCCGACCACCACGGTCATGCGACCCGCTTTGCCGCCTCTATGACCGCTCCGGTGTTGGGGCTGCAGGATAAAAAGCTTGACTTTCTGATTATGCAGATGGTGCGTCTGGTGCGCGGAAACGAGGTCGTCAAGGTATCGAAACGCACCGGTAAGGCGCTGACTCTCAACGACCTTATGGATGAGATCGGTGTTGACGCCTGCCGATTTTTCTTTAACGCCAAGCCCGACACACATCTGGAGTTTGACCTTGATCTGGCTATACGTCAGGACAGCGAGAACCCCGTATACTATGTGCAATATGCACATGCGAGGATATGCACTCTTATCTCGGCTATGGCTGAGGAGGGGCATTCGATACCTGAGGGCAGAATCGACGCGGCGCTTCTGAACACGGAGCAGGAGCGCGAGCTTATAAAGCAGCTTGCCCAGTTTACCGACGAAATCCGCCTGGCGGCGCGCGACTATGACCCGTCGCGAATAAACCGCTATGTTATTGAGCTGGCCGCAAGATTCCACAGGTTTTATAACAGTTGCCGCATAAAAGACGCTGAGCCCGAGCTTCTCGGCGCGAGGCTTGTTCTCTGTGAGTGTACGAGAAGAGTGATCGAAAACTCTCTGGACATTGTGGGAGTTACTGCACCCGAGAAAATGTAGATTAAGCAAAAAGCCGCCTACAAAGGCGGCTTTTTCGTCAGAAAAGTAGGTTTACGAACAGCACTGCGGTAAAAAAGCCCGTGATGTCCGCAATAAGAGCCGCAGGTACAGCATGGCGGCTTCGTTTTATCCCCGCCGCGCCGAAATACACGGCGATGACATAGAATGTGGTCTCTGTAGAGCCAAGTATTACTGCGGCGCAGCGCCCGGCGAAGGAGTCTGTCCCGCTGGCCGACATGATGTCGCTTCCGACTGCCAGAGCCGCGCTACCGCTCAGGGGTCTGAGCAGCATAAGGGGAACCGTCTCCGAGGGTATGCCTATCTTCTCCAGCGCCGGCTGCAGAAGAGCCGAGAGCGCATCCAGAGCGCCGCTGGCGCGAAGCATATATATCCCCGGCAGCAGCGCGATTAGGGCGGGTAAAATGCTAAAGACGGTTTTCAGACCGTCTTTGGCGCCGAGGGTCATGGCAGAGAAAACATCTGTGCCGTGAAAAAGGGCATACATCAGGATAGAACCAACTAGCAGAGGGATTACGAGACTTCCTGCCAGTGTCATCTCTTTGACAGCCTCTCGAAGAGCTTAGCGGCGCATAGACCCGCAGTCACCGAACAGGCTGAGCAGAGCCACACGGCCGGCAGGATGTCAAAGGGAGACTGCGCACCCAGCGCGGCGCGCAGAGAGGCTACGGTGGTGGGGATGAGCTGTATGGACGCAGTGTTCATCACGACCAGCAGGCACAGCTCGTCTGACGCGTCCGTATGACCGGATAGGCGCTGGAGCCCTTTGGCCGCGTTTATACCTGCGGGTGTAGCCGCGTTTCCCAGCCCCAGAAGGTTTGCGCTGACATTTGCCGTGAGCGCATTCATAGTGTCCCTGTCACTTGCCGCGGTTGGAAACAGCTTTTTAAGCACAGGCCGCAGCAGGCGGGACAGCCCGTCGGCGAGACCGCTTTGGCGCATGACCTCCATGACGGCCTGCCAGAAGCATATCAGTCCGCAGATGGAGAGACAAAGTGTTACCGCTGAATGCGCGCCCTCGACCACAGCGGAGGAGAGAGCGGGAAGACTTCCGCTCAGCGCGGCGTATATAAGGGACAGAATTGGTAAGAGTACAACTATAATATTAAATACCATGACCGAAACTTCCTTATATTACAAAAATGGAAAATATGTGCAAAACGTATAATTTATAATCTTTTTGTTGACAATATTTTGGAAATTCGTTATAATTATCTTGCGAGAGGTAATTTATTACAGTTAGCCCGCGACACTCAATCGGATTGAGGAGGCGACAATATGAAATCTACAGGAATTGTCAGAAAAGTTGACGAGCTCGGAAGAATCGTACTTCCGATAGAGCTGCGACGAACGCTGGACATTGCAGAGAGGGACTCCTTGGAAATATATGTTGACGAGGAATCCATTATTCTGCGCAAGTATCAGCCTGCGTGTATTTTTTGCGATAATGCGCATGACGTTGTTGTTTACAAGGGCAAGAATGTCTGCAGAAGTTGCATAAATGCTCTCGAAGAAATCAAATAAAGAACTTTTTGCGACAAGCAAGCGGGGCGGTATTCCATTCGGATAACCGTCCCGCTTTATGTTTTTTTATTTTTTTGGATTTGTTATTCTGTAGTACTGCCTTCGGGGCTTTCTTCACTTGTATTTTGTGCCGGTGCGATGTTCTGAAGCTGCGCATAGGAGATCAGCAGAAGCATGCCCGCTGCGGCTATAGCTATGAGGTTTATGCCGGTCGCGACACTGTCCGCGCAGGAGATGACAGCCAGAAAAGCACCCAGATGGCAAAAGTATATGGTTGGCAGAACTCTGGGGCTGCCATACGCAAAACCTGAGATATAGTAGAATGCCAAAAGGCATGCAGCTACGGAGAGTATCTGTATGGCAAAATGCCAGGTGACAGG
>JAAYCC010000040.1 GCA_012729875.1 Clostridiales bacterium
ACATCGGCTATTGCTCGAAAAGCGGCAGCCGGACATGAAATGTAGTCCCTCTGCCCTCTGCGCTCTCTACGCCTATTGTGCCGCCGTTGAGCTCGACGACCCTTTTTGCAATGGGCAGTCCCAGCCCGTTCCCGGCTATAGAATGGGCGCTGTCGCCCTGATAAAACTTTTCAAAAATGTGCTTTACAGTTTGCTCATCCATACCAATGCCGTCATCTGAGACATATACCTCCACGGCGTCGCCGGTTTTGTGACAGCAAATTCTTATCGTTCCGCCTGCATGGGAGAATTTGATTGCATTTGAAATAAGGTTGCCCCAAACGTGATCCAGCATTTTTTTGTTACCGTAAAACATAGTCGGTTCCAAATTCAGAAAAGGCTCTATGCCTTTTTGCTCCCAGTCTCTCTGTAAGTATAAAAAGCTCTCTCTGAGCTGTTCGTCAAGGAAGAACCATGTTTTCTCTCCCACCATCTCCTGCGTTTCCAGCTTTGTTAGCAGCAGAACGCTTGAGGACATATTCGTGAGCTTCTCCGACTCAGCCGCGATGAGTGTCGCATATTCCCTGCGCTGATCCTCCGTCAAATCATCTCTTAAGAGCTGCCCGGCAAAGCCGCGTATAGATACTATGGGCGTTTTGAACTCGTGCGAGAAGTTGTTTATAAAATCCTCGCGGAATATTTCAATGCCCGAAAGCTCGGACAGCATATTGTTGAAGGACTGAACAAGGGTTTTGATGTCCCCGCGGCAGCCCTTTGTCGGAACTCTGACGGAAAAGTCGCCCAGCGCTACCTTTCGCGTTGCTGAAATAATGTTGTCCATAGGCCGCAATATCCAATGGCTTGCTACATAGGCTATAGCCGTCGCTACCAGCAGACAGGCCACAAGAGCCAAAACGCCGGCGACGATCTCCGTCAGCTTTACCGTGTCGAAAACGCCGTTGATCTGCAAAACCAGCAGCATAATATAGGTGAAAAGTCCTGCCGCGAGCACAATTGACACGACTCCAATTACGAGGAAGAAGCGCAGGGAGAGAAATCGCCCCACCTTCTTTATTTTGACCTTGTCAACAGGGAGCTCGTCTATTTTGAGCCTGTCCATTTCAACCTTCATTTTTTATTACCACCTTATAGCCCAGCCCCCGTATTGTTACGATTTCAAAATCCGGATTGTCCCGAAAGCGGTTTCGAAGGCGATTTATATGTACGTCCACGCTGTGCTCGTCAGTACTCGTTTCAAGCCCCCATACCTCGTCCATAATCTGAAGCCTTGTGAAAATCTTGTTTGGGTAGGCAAGCAGCTTGTATATAATCAGAAATTCCTTCAGCGGAAGGGTCTCGGTTCTGCCGTCACGCTTTACGGATAGCTCCTCATAGTTAAATGTGGTATCGCCAATGGTGAGTTTGTGCTCGTTTGCGATACGTGAGCGCCGTAGCAGCGCGTTTATGCGCAGGACCAGCTCGTCATTGTTTACCGGTTTAACCATATAATCGTCCGTGCCGACAAGGAACCCTTTTTTCTTATCCTCTATGCCCTCCCGGGCCGTTACCATCAGGATAGGCAAATTGCAGTCGCCTTCCCTCAGCGTTCTGGTGAACTCAAAGCCGTCCATCTTCGGCATCATTACGTCCAGAACAACAAGGTCTATGTGCTTTTGATCCATTATTTCAAGTGCGGACGCCCCGTTTTCCGCAAGGATGGGCTGGTAGCCGTTTTGCAGGAGCACCGCCTCCATGAGCTTGCGAGTGCCCGCGTCGTCCTCTACTACAAGAATATTAAACATTTTCTATTGCCTCCTAGCTTCAATAGATGTGTTGTTTTTTGGTTATTATAGCACAATTTGAAGGAAAAAGCGTGCAAATGAGCAAAAAGTTTATCTTGAGTTTATCTTGGCGCGAGAATGAGTTGATATTAATGCTGTATTATATAATAGAAGATAAGTAAGGATTTGCAGAGCAAATCGGAAACCTTAAGGACGAGCGCTGCTTATGCGCGTTCATGGACTGTGAAGGGAGACCAGATATGGCAAAGATGAATAAAAGCTTGAAGGAAAAGGTGCAGACCGTGGGGCTCAGACGGGTGATAGGCTATATGGACAAAAACCCCGACGAGAACATACCCAAAATAATCCGCTGGCTCGAAAAGTCCGGCAGGGTTCAGGAACAGACCGCCGCTGTCAAGTCCTCAATTTCCGATAAGGACGGCATATGGTACAGATATGTCAAGAGCCTTTGGACGGATATAGACGATGACGTCAGGAAGACCATGTTTGAAAACTTTATCGTCAATGCAACCATGATTGCCGGCGATCGTAGGAGAAAGGTTATAGCAAAGAACGGCTGTAATGCCCCTTGGGCAATTCTCATGGATCCCACATCGGCCTGCAACCTCAAATGTATAGGCTGCTGGGCTGCGGAATACGGCAACAAGCTGAACATGAGTCTCGAGGAGCTTGACAGTATTATAAAGCAGGGCAAGGCGCTGGGTACGTTTATGTACATCTACTCCGGCGGTGAGCCTCTGGTGCGCAAAAAGGATATCATCCGTCTCTGCGAGCTTCATCCTGACTGCGAATTTCTTGCGTTTACCAACGGAACGCTTATCGACGAAGCCTTTGCCGACGATATGCTCCGGGTAAAAAACTTTATCCCTGCCATAAGCATTGAGGGCTTTGAGGAGGCCACCGATGCAAGACGAGGCAAGGGGACCTACAGGGCTGTTATAAACGCAATGGAGATATTAAAGCGCAAGAAGCTGCCTTTTGGAATATCCTGCTGCTATACCAGAGCAAACACAGAGGTTATCGGCAGCGAGGAGTTTTTTGACAGCATGATAGATATGGGTGCGAAATTCGCATGGCTGTTTACATATATCCCCGTTGGAAGCGACGCTGTTCCCGAGCTTATTGCCACGGCCGAGCAGAGAGAATATATGTACCACACAGTCCGCAGCTTCAGAAAGACAAAGCCAATTTTCACGATGGACTTCTGGAACGACGGCGAGTATGTGGACGGCTGCATTGCCGGTGCAAAGGATTATCTGCACATCAATGCCAACGGCGATATCGAGCCCTGCGCGTTCATACACTATTCCGATTCCAACATCAGAGAAAAGACCTTGCTGGAGGCATACAAGTCCCCGCTGTTTATGGCCTACCACGACAATCAGCCCTTCAACGACAATATGCTCCGGCCCTGCCCCCTGCTTGATAACCCCGAAAAGCTGCGTATGATGGTTCAACAGACCGGCGCCAAGTCCACAGACGTCGCCTCTCCCGAGGATGTAAACAGTCTCACTGCAAAAACCGAGGAGACGGCGAGAAATTGGGCTCCGGTAGCCGAGAATCTCTGGACCTGCTCAGGCGCCTGTGAGAGATGCGCTGCCTCCGCAGAGCAGAAGGAACACGCAAAGACTGCGTCAAAATAAGGGAGTGTAATCACAAGGGGGTAAAAGATGCCAAGAACATACTTCACTTCAGAGTCGGTCTGCCAGGGGCATCCCGACAAGCTGTGCGACCACATCTCAGACGCTATACTTGATGCCCTGCTGACTTCTGACCCGATGTCGCGATGCGCCTGTGAGGTGACTGCGGAGCCGGGCGCAATACACATCATGGGGGAGATCAGCTCAAGAGCTGATGCTGACTATGAGAAAATTGCGCGGCAGGTCATTCGCAGTACAGGCTACACAGAGCCGGAATACGGCTTTGATGCGGATAGCTGTAAAATCACCTGCTCCATACACGAGCAGTCCCCCGACATTGCCATGGGTGTCAATGGAGAGGATACCGGCGCGGGGGACCAGGGCATGATGTTCGGATATGCCTGCAATGAGACGCGAGAGCTTATGCCGCTGCCTATTGTTCTGGCCCACGCACTGACCCAGCGCCTCACCGACGTCCGCCGGGAGGGAATATTAGCATACCTTCGCCCCGACGGCAAGGCGCAGGTGACCGTTGAGTATTGCGGCGGAGCACCTGTGCGAGTTGACACCGTGGTCGTGTCTGCCCAGCACGATGAGGACGTTGATGCGGGCGCCCTGCGCTCTGATATAATCGAGCTTGTGGTAAAGGATGTGATTCCCGAGGGCCTGCTTGACAGGGATACAAAAATCTATATAAACCCTACAGGGCGCTTTGTTTTGGGCGGTCCCGCCGCAGACACAGGGCTTACGGGGCGCAAAATCATAGTTGACACCTACGGCGGCTATGCCCGCCACGGCGGGGGCGCGTTTTCGGGCAAGGACCCCACGAAGGTCGACCGCAGCGCCGCATATATGGCGAGACTCATTGCAAAAACCATCGTTGCCTCCGGCGCTGCCTCGCGCTGTGAGATACAGCTGAGCTACTCAATAGGCGTTTCGAAGCCGGTTTCGGTTTTGGTGGATAGCTTTGGTACGGGCAAAATCCCCGATGAGGCGCTCTGCGAGTTTGTAAATGAAAACTTTGACCTCCGCCCTGCGGCAATTATCGAGTATTTAAAGCTCCGCCGTCCGATTTATGAAAAGACCTCCCTTAACGGACATTTCGGCAAAAGCGACTTTACGTGGGAAGTCTCCGACAGGGCGCTTGTTGAAGCTCTCCGCCGGGAGACAAGCTGCGTCTCCTGCCACGCCGGTTAGAGTTCGGCCAAAATGCGGATGGGCAAGGAAAAGCAAAAAAATAAGCTAAGGATAGTCAGGGGACTCCAGTTTGCGATAATGCTCGCGCTCATATTGACCGCAGTTTATTACAGAGAGCAGATTACCGTTGACGCCGTTCTGCACTATGTTCCGGAGAGCTATGTCTGTGCGTTTTTTGTGTTCATGCTTTTATATCTGCTTAAATCGGCCACGGTGGTCGTACCCCTTGTAGTTCTCTATGTGGCCTCGGGGATTGTGTTTGACGGCTGGGCGGCCGTTCTGGTGAACATATGCGGCGTTGCAGTTTGTACGAGCTTGCCCTATTTTGCGGGCCGGCTTACCGGCACAGAGCTGCACGCCGCGGCCAAGGCGAAAATCCCCGAAGCTGTCTCGCGCTTTCTGGAGGAACGCAGTCTGTCGGATTTTCGCAAGAGTCTGCTGATTCGTGTAATCGGGATAGTCCCATGTGATATAATAAGCTATTATTTCGGGTCATCCAAAACTGCTTTCAGACCTTACTTTTTTGGAAGCGTAATTGGTTTTTTACCCGATCTTATCCCCCAGACTCTGATGGGGGTGGGGGTCGCAGACCCACGGTCGCCGCTGTTTTTAACCTCTGCCGCAATAAGTCTGCTGATTAAAATAACAACGTTTATCCTCTCACGAATCCTTGCTAAAGAGCGGTAACCGAGGCAAAGT
>JAAYCC010000242.1 GCA_012729875.1 Clostridiales bacterium
AAAATACTCGTAACTCAGATACTGCTGACTTACCGTTACATCACCGTTCTGATGTCCGAGGCCAACCACATTTTTGAGGCATACATTCTGCGCGCACCTTTTCAAAAGGGCGTGCATTTTAAGGTTTGGGGCTCGCTGCTCGGTCAGCTCCTGCTCAGGAGCATAGACCGGGCCGGAGCATTGTACGACAGCATGGTGCTGCGAGGCTACAACGGGGAATTCCGCTATACACAGCTCCGACGGTTACAATGGCAGGACTTTGCGTACCTTGCCGCCTGGGCCGGAGCTTTTGCCGTTCTGAGATACACAGATTTTCTCAACATGGTCGGCAATCTTTTCGTCTGAATACAGCAAAGCCAAACAGCATTAAGGAGATAACGGTCAATGAGTCACAATCACATCATCTGCGACAATGTCTGCTTTTCCTATGAAAAGGGCAGCGAAGTCCTGCACAACATCAGTTTTTCCTGCGGCCATGACGACGCCGTGGGTCTCATAGGCGCAAACGGCGTGGGCAAATCCACACTGATGCGCATTCTGGTAGGGCTTGAAATGGGCTTTACAGGCGAGGTGACCGTGGGAGAGATAAAGGTCACAAAGAAGACGCTCCCACGCATCCGCGAAAAAATCGGCTACGTATTTCAGGACTCGGACAACCAGCTGTTTATGCCCACCGTCTATGACGACATAGCCTTTGCCCCGCGCAACTACGGGCTCCCCCCCGATCAGGTCGACGAGCGGGTACAGCATGCGCTCGACCTTGTGGGTATAGACTATCTGCGCAATAAACACACCTATAAGATGTCCGGCGGTGAAAAAAAGATGGCCTCCATAGCCACCATTCTCGCCATGACGCCCGACGTCATACTAATGGACGAGCCGTCCATAGCTCTCGACCCCAAAAACCGCAGAAGGCTTATTAACATCCTAAACGAGCTTGACCATATCAAGATAATCGCATCCCACGATCTGGACATGATACTTGAAACCTGCAGCCGGGTTATCCTCATGTCGGGCGGCAGAATAATAAAGGACGCACCGACCCGCGAGGTGCTCACAGACAGGGAACTCCTGGAGGCAAACGGACTTGAGCTCCCCTTCTGTCTGCAGGGTGACCCCGGAGAGCCGAGGCCTTTCGGTCATAAACACTGATTATGTTAAAAATCACGGCTGAGACGTGTATCCGGCCGCGATTTTTCTTTATCCGCGCAAGTTGCAAACACTCAGTTTCTGTGTTATCGTTTAGTAGTAAAAATGCCATGGAGGTATGTCTATGTCTTTTGAAGAAAACTCTGTCCTCTCCTTTACCGAAGCACTGGCGTCCGACGCTCCTGTTCCCGGCGGCGGCGGCGCATCCTCACTTGTCGGCGCTCTAGGCTGCGCACTTGCATCCATGGTCGGAAACCTGACCACCGGCAAGAAGAAATATGCCGAGTACGAGGCGGATATACAGCGCATACTGTCTGATGCGGAGCTGCTGCGAGCCGAACTTCTCAATCTCATCGACGAGGACGCAAAATGCTTTGAGCCTCTCTCCAAAGCATACGGCATACCTAAGGACGATCCTAACCGCGATTCCATAATGGAGGAGGCCCTGCGTCAGGCCTGTACCGCGCCTCTCTCCATAATGAGAGCTGCGGCAAAGGCAATAGAGCTGCACGCCGAGCTCGAACAGAAGGGCAGCCGGCTTATGCTCTCGGACGTCGCCGTAGGCGTTCTCTGCTGCAAGACAGCACTCATGGGCGCCAGTATGAACGTATATATCAACCTGCGCTCCATGAAAGACGGGATTTACGCAGCGGAGCTCCGCAGCGAAGTGGAGCTGCTGCTTACAAAATACTGCGCAATGGCGGACGAGGTATACGGCAAGGTATTCGACAAACTGAAATAAAGGACTGATAGTATGGCAACACTTCTCAAAGGCGCAGCGGTCGCCGACGCGATAAATGAAAGGTCTAAGGCGGATATCCCGGCGCTTGCCGAACGCGGCATAACCCCCACTCTCGCGATGGTGCGCGTCGGCTCCCGCGGGGACGATATCGCCTACGAAAACGGCGCTTCGAAACGCTGCGACAAGGTCGGCGTAAAGGTTAAAAGCATAGTTTTGCCCGAGGACGTCACTCAGTCCGGGCTTTTGGAAACGATTGAGGATTTAAACAGGGACAGGCTCGTCCACGGTGTGCTTATCTTTATGCCCCTGCCAAAGCATCTTGACGGCGAGGCCGTGAGAAGAGCACTCCTCCCCGAAAAGGATGTGGACGGCATAACCTCCGGTTCCCTTGCCGGAGTTTTTACAGGGAGCGGCGAGGGCTTTGCCCCCTGTACGGCTCAGGCCTGCATCGAAATTTTAGACTACTATGGAGTGGACTGCAGGGGTAAACGCGCCGTGGTCGTGGGGCGCAGTCTGGTGGTCGGAAAACCCGCCGCCATGCTGCTCATGGCAAAAAACGCCACGGTCACCACCTGCCACACAAAAACGGTGGATATGCCCTCGATCACAAAAAACGCCGAAATACTAATAGCCGCAGCCGGCAAAGCAAATGCTCTCGGCGCGGAATATCTGAGCCGCGGTCAGACGGTCATAGACGTCGGCATTAACTTTATAGACGGCAAAATGTGCGGCGACGTCGATTTTGCCGCGGCCGAGCCGGTCGTAGGGGCGATAACTCCCGTCCCCGGGGGGGTCGGAACCGTCACCACCTCCGTACTTGTCAGTCACGTTGTCGAGGCCGCAAACCGACAAAACATATAAACGGTACTAAAAAATGATGCTCCTCTTTAGGAGCATCATTTTTTTGCTATATCAGCCTCTTCGGGATTTCTGAGCTTTAATGACCTTCAGTCTCACAAACTCCTCGCGGTCCTTCTCCTCCAATAGATCGCTGATGCGGGCTATATCCGCGTCCAGTCCCGGAATCACGATGTTATTCAGCGCGTTTGCGCGCTTCTGGGACTTGCTTATGGAATACGCGAGGCGGTAAATGCTGTTCTCAAGCTCGGCAAGCTCCAAAATCAGCTCCTTGACGGCGGAAAATTTTTTATACGCGTCGTCAAGCTCCGAGGTCGTACCCGTAAAGCCATAGGGCAGCACGTCCACGTCGGTCGGAGTCGAGGTGACCGTCGGAAGCTCTGTACCCATAACGCTTCTGTAGCGCACCCTGACGCTGACGTCCTCGGGTATGGCGCGGGCGATGTCATCACAGTCTCCCATGGAGATCTTGGCCAATGCCAGTGATTCGTAAGCCTCTCTGAAGGTATTGTCTATCCTCTCCTGCAGCTCTCCCGCGCGGCCTATAAGAGACATCAGCTCGCGGATCAGGATGTTGCGCTTCTTATCCATGAGCTCATAGCCGTTTTGCGCCAGCGCGAGCGAGCGCTTTGCCGATATGAGGTTTCCTTTTGTGGGCGCGGTCTGCGCCATTTTGCTCACCTGCCTTTCGAAGCCGGTTCAGCTATCCCTTGTAATACCTGTCCAGCAGCTTATCGGAAACGCGGCTCAGCTCTGAACGCGGCAGCATGGAGAGGACCTGCCAGCCCATATCCAGTGTCTGTTCAAGACTTCTGCTCTCCCGGCTGCCCTGTGCAATAAATTCTCTCTCAAAGCGCTTTCCAAACTGCATATAGAGCTTGTCTATGTCGGAGAGCTCGTCCTCACCTATGACCGACGCCAGGCTGACCGCGTCCGCCACCTTGGAGTAGGACGCAAAAAGCTGGTT
>JAAYCC010000243.1 GCA_012729875.1 Clostridiales bacterium
AGAAGCATGATAAGGTATGCAACCAGCGTGAGGGCAAACCTTATGGGGTGACTTTCCGATTTTTTCAGGTGTTTAGCCATTTGTCTATCTCCTCCGTAAACACATGGGCGCCATGCTCGTAGTTGAGATGCGCTAAGTCGTGGAAGCAGTCGCGCGGCATAGCGCCTTCCATGTCGTAGATTTCGATACCGCGCTCCGCAAAGGCCTCGTCTGCAAGTGCGCGTACGCGCTTTGGATTTTCCGGGATCGCGACATAATCAGACCACGGCATCCAAAGCACGCGAAGTCTGACGCCGTTTTTCTCGCAGTAGTCGCAAAGCGGGGCGATTGCTGCAAGGTTTTCCCTGTAGTTTTCCATACCCAGATTCCAGAAGAGCTCGCTGTGCGTGGCGACCTTTTCCTGAAGCTGAGCCTCGTCCATCATACCGTAATAAACGGTTTTGCAGAAGTCCGTGTAGTGCTCGGGGGATAGCCCTCCGTCGTTCAAGAGATCCTCAAAGCTTGTCTTTACGAGTGTGTGTATGCGGTCACGCTCGAAATAGGCATACGGCTCAAGCGGATTTCTGTGCCACGGATAGCTCGGGTTCGTATCCAATGTATCCATAAGCACAAAGTAGTTCATACCTATGACAAGCTCGTCATCTACCTTCAGCATACCCTTCTCCAGCATTTGGACGAGATCGCAGAGCTTTCCGTAATCCAGCCCGAAATTTACAAAGCCGCTCCGGCTCTCCTCCTCTATAAATGCGGAAATAACAACGGAGTTGCCATAGAATACCCTGTCATATTCCGTTTTCCCGCCGTGGGCGGCAAGGGTCTTTTCGTAGTCGTTTTTGTAAAACAGCTCTGATCCGGCAACAGGCGCAGTGACCGTTAAGACCACGTCGCAGAGGACAAAGAGCAGCAGCAGAAGCACAAGGAAGAGCAGCCCGCCCTTTTTTGGGGCTTTGTTTGTCTCATTTTTGATCACTTTAACGCCCCCTACAGCCTTATGAAGCCGCGCAGCACATTGAGGAATTCGCCCTCGGGCAGCGTGAACACAAGGGTGTTTACCGCAAACAGGAAATTGACGGCAAAGCAGCGCAGATAGTATACGCTTCTCTTTGTCTTTCTCTTGCTGACGGTGGTTTTACCCAGTAGATTTTCAATTGCCAGCAGTCCGCCCAGATACAGACCGCATACAACAAAATACGGAATATTGAAGCCGTGCCACAGCGCCATGATTACCATGGTTAAGAGGGCTATAAGAGCGGATTTGGCCTTGTTCAGCTTTTTTTTCACCAGAAGGATATAGATGTGCTCGCGTATCCAGTCGCTTAAGCTGGAATGCCATGAGCGCCAGAACTGCGTAAAGGTCGGCGCAAGCCAGGGCTTTTTGAAGTTTTCCGGGACATTATAGCCACAAATTCTGCCGAAGCCTATTGCAATGTCGCTATAGCCCGAGAGGTCCATGTAAAGGATAAAATAGCTGACAAACGTAAGCGCGAGGCTGACATAAAGATGCTGCCCCATGCTGAGCAGACGGGTCTGGAGCATGATTATAAGCTCAAACAAAACGACTTTTTTGAAAAGCCCCTTAATAATGCGTTTGACGTCCTCTGCAAGTTCTGAGGAGTCGAGCGGCACGGGGCTGCTATAGGTTTTTTTGAAGTCCCGATAGCGGAAAATAGGTCCGGAGGTGAAAACCGGCAAAAACAGCATGTAATTTGTATAGGTCAGTGCGTCAATATGCTCTCCGGAGTAGTGGACATAGAATATTGCGTCCGTAAGCTTCAGCATATTAAAGGCGACCCCGATGAATATTGCCGGATACCGCGGCTCAAAGCCGAAAACTGCAGAGCGGCTCACAAATAAGGGCGATATTGCAAGAAGACAGAACAGCCCGAACATTATGGGCTTATGCGGCCTCTCCAGTGCTCTGCAAAGCATCAGCCCCAGAGCCATGTATGCCGCATAGAATGCCAGAAGCCCCAAATCTATGAGGCCCAGGATCAAAAGCTCTAAAAGCGGAAATATGTAATTTATCGGCAGCTTTTTACACAGCTTTTCCGAGAGCTTGCGCAAAACAGCGCAAACAATCGCAAAGCCCGCCAAAAGCAGCAGCGTGTCGGTTTTCAAATACCACATGGGTCGGTTTTCTCCTTACGGATACGTAGATTGACGAGAGAGCAACCGCACTAAAGCTCTTTGAACACTGTAATATGCAGATCACCGTACCCGCGGCTGCTCCAAAAAGTTCTTGCAGGCCCGTTTTTACAGAGGACCTGGGCCTGAGACAGGGCTATGCCGTTCTCTCTCATCCAGTTTTCCGCACTCTCGCAGAGCGCAGAGGCGAGACCCAGACCCCGCGCCTCGTCTTCGACAAAAACATCGTTTATAATTCCGATCGCATTCCCGCCCTCGTAGCCTAATTTGCGGTCGAGCTTTGCAATGGAGGCCTGAACATAGCCCAGAAGCTTCCCGTCCTCCTCGGCAAGCCCCAGATAGCAGAGCTTTGATTTTATCGTAACGCCCAGTACATTCGGCAGCTCCTCGGTGTCCAGCTTAAAGGGCAGACCGAAAGAGGCGAGAGTACCGTACATCCTCTCATAGATGGGCAAAAGTGCCTCTATGTCATTTTGTGTTGCAGGGCGAATTGTCATTGCTGTCCTCCGGTTGGGCTATGCGGGCCTTCGCTCCGCACCTCGCTTTGATTATTTTCATGTGTTTTTTAAGCGCCGAGCTTTGAGTCGACCACATCCGCTATTTCTGCGATGGTATTCATGGGATAGAGCGTCAGGTCCTTCTGGGTTATCTCGATGTTCCAGTGCTCCTCAATGAAAACGACGATCTCTGTCGCACCGAGCGAGTCCACAAAGCCGTAGTCGAAGAGATTTACGTCTACTGTAAAATCGGGGTCGTCACTGTCGATATCAAAGTTCTCGGAAATATAATTAAATAACACTCTCTCTGTCTCAGTCATTTCGGGTTTCCTCCGTCAATTTTGTTCTATAAAGGTTTTTTTAAGCAGTACCCTGTCAATTTTTCCGTTGGGCGTTTTGGGAAGCTCTTTCAGGCAAACAAGCCGTGTAGGCGCCATGTATGCGGGGATAAGCTTTTTCAGCTCCAAATTAAGGCGGCGGAGTTTTATATCCTCATCAGTCTCGGCAAAAAGAACGATGTCCTGTCTGTCGGCATCGAAAAGCACACAGGCGTTTTTTATGCTGTCCACTGTTTTTGCCGCTGTCTCCGCCTCGCCCAGCTCTATGCGCAGCCCCTTCAGTTTGATCTGGCTGTCGCTTCTGCCGACATATATGATGTTC
>JAAYCC010000244.1 GCA_012729875.1 Clostridiales bacterium
CTCTCTGAGCAATAGCCCAGGCTGCGTGGATTATCTCGGAAATCCTGCCCTCTTCACACTCAAGACTCAGGGTGTTGGCGCCAAAGGTGTTGGTCTTGATCGCCCCGGCGCCGGCTGAAACGTACTCGCGGTGTATGTCCTCGATCCTATGCGGCGAATCGAGGTTTGCCATCTCGCAGTATTCAGGCTCGTGCCCGAATTTTTCAACGTAATATGTGCCCATAGCCCCATCAAACAGCAAGGGGCCATTCGTGAGCTTGTTTTTTAAGTCCACATTTTCACCTCTATCCGAGCACCTTTTTTGCTATATCTACCGCTTCTTTTGCGTCTTTAGAGTAATAGTCGGCTCCGATCTCCGCGGCGTATTCAGGGGTCAGAACGGCGCCGCCGACCATTATCCTGCAGTCGTGCCCGCTTTTATGAAGCGCCGTTATGGTCTCGGACATTGCGGGCAGGGTGGTGGTCATGAGCGCGGACAGGCCTACAAGCTTTGCATCCTCGCTGACAGCCGCCTCGACAATGGTCTCCGGCGGCACGTCACGCCCTAGATCTATGACCCGGTAGCCGTAGTTTGAGAGTACGGTCTTCACGATATTTTTTCCAATGTCGTGTATGTCGCCCCTGACCGTCGCTATGATGATTTTGCCCTTGCTCACGGTCTGGCTGCCCTTTGCCGCCATGTGCTTTTTTATTACCTCAAAGGCGGCGCCGGCGGCATCTGCCGAACGTATGAGCTGGGGCAGAAAGATCTCTCCCTTTTCAAATCGCTCACCCACAAGATCCAGAGCCGGAATCAGCATTTCGCTTATTATCTCAAGCTCCTGTTTGCTGTCAAGGAGCTTGTCTGCGGCGGCGGACGCCTCGCTTGCCATACCGCGGGAAACGGCGGAAAAAATGTCAGGAGCATCTTCGCGGATTTCGGTTCTAGGGGCCTTTGCCTGCGCGAAGCGGGCGATGAATTCATCACAGCCCTTGTCATAGCCGCGCAGGAGTCTGAATGCCGCCACGGTCTCTGTCATGGCGGGGACGTTTGGGTTGATTATCGGCAGGTCCACTCCATTTTCCAGAGCAAGAGCCAGAAAACTGCGGTTTACAAGCTCGCGGCTCGGCAGTCCGAAGGAGATGTTGGAGACGCCCAGCAGGCAGTGTACGCCGAAGGCCTCCTTTACCATACGAACGGCTTTGAGCGTCTCCGAAGCAGCGTTCTGATTTGCCGATACCGTCATGCACAGGCAGTCTATGAAAACATCCGATTTGGGGATTCCGTATTCCTCTGCGGCGTCCAGAATGCGCTTTGCTATTTCAAATCGTCCGTCGGCACTCTCGGGTATGCCCTTTTCATCTATTGTAAGTCCGACCACTGCGGCTCCATATTTTTTTGCCATTGGCAGCACGGTTTCGAGCTTTGCCTCTTCGCCGTTTACGGAGTTAATTATGGCTTTACCGCAGAATTCACGCAGTCCCGTCTCAATTACGGAGGGGTCGTTGGAGTCTATCTGCAGAGGCAGGTCGGTGGTGGAGGCGAGTCCCCTGACGCATTTTTTCATAAGTGCCGCCTCGTCCAGACCGGGCACGCCGACGTTTACGTCGAGGATGTCCGCGCCCGCGTCCATCTGCGCTATGCCCTGTGCGAGCACATAGTCGAGGTCGTTTTCGCGGAGCGCCTGCTGAAAACGCTTTTTGCCCGTGGGGTTTATTCGTTCACCTATGATGCGAGGGCTGTCTACCACAAC
>JAAYCC010000245.1 GCA_012729875.1 Clostridiales bacterium
CCCGGAAAGCCCCGGGTTTTTAAGACCAAAGCAGGCGCACAGGACGCGCATGAGGCGATTCGCCCCAGCAATGTCTTCCTGACGCCTGAGAATATAAAAAAGGACCTCACCCCCGACCAGTACAGGCTTTACCGTCTGATCTGGGGGCGCTTTACGGCCAGCCAGATGTCCAACGCAGTCTACGACAGCGTTACGGTCGATGCGGTCTCCGCGGGATACCTGTTCCGTACAAGCAGTTCCGAGATTAAATTTTCGGGATATACCGCTGTTTATGAAGAGGGCCGTGACGAGGAGGATGGCGAGCGTCTGCATGTCCTGCCTCAGATGAGCGAGGGCGAGACCGTACAGCTTCTCAAAACCAACAAGGAACAGCAGTTTACCCAGCCGCCGGCACGCTACACCGAGGCGACACTCATCCGCGCGATGGAGGAAAAGGGAATTGGAAGACCGAGCACATACGCGCCTATCATAAGCACAATCACTGCGCGCGAATATGTGGTCAAGGAGGGCAAATACCTGCGTCCCACTGTTCTCGGCGAGACGGTTACGGGACTTATGGAGGAGCGCTTTCCGGACATTGTCGACCTCAAGTTCACCGCGCGTATGGAGGAGACGCTTGACGGCGTAGAGGAGGGCAAGAGCTACTGGAAAGACATACTGGAGGACTTCTACGGCAATTTTGACAAGGAGCTTCAGGACGCGGAGAAGGCTTTGGAGGGACAGCACATTAAGATTCCCGACGAGGTATCCGAAGAGGTGTGCGACCTTTGCGGGCGCCAGATGGTCGTGAAGACCGGACGTTTTGGCCGCTTTCTCGCGTGCCCCGGCTATCCCGAATGCAGCTTCACTAAGCCAATCGTAATCGAGATGCCGGGCAAATGTCCAAAGTGCGGCAGCCGTATATTAAAGCGCACCTCCAAGAAGGGCTACACATATTACGGCTGTGAGCACAACAGCAACAAGGACGAAAAGATGCACTGCGATTTCATGACTTGGGATGTTCCGGTTGCACAGCTTTGCCCCGAGTGCGGTAAATCCATGTTCAAGCTCTCCGGCAGAGGGAGAAAGACACCGTTCTGCGTAAATTCCACTTGCCCGGCTTTTCTGCCCGAGGATAAACGCGGCTATCGCAAAAAAACAGACAAAGGCGGGGAAAAGGCGGAAGAGGGTGCAGAGACTTCGAAAAAAACTGCGGCCTCAAAGAAAACTGCCGAAAAAAAGACCGAGACCAAAAAAACTGCGGAAAAGAAAACTACCGCCGCAAAAAAGCAGCCTGGACCCAAGAAGACTGCCAAAGATGCAGCGGAAAAGGGTAGTAAGTGATGGAAAAAGTTACGGTCATAGGGGCCGGACTTGCGGGATGTGAAGCGGCGTGGCAGCTTGCAAAGCGCGGTATTCCAGTCAGACTAGTGGAAATGAAGCCGGAAAAAATGTCGCCCGCCCATGTCTCGCCGGACTTTGCCGAGCTCGTCTGTTCAAACTCACTGCGCAGCGACGAGCTGACGAACGCCGTGGGGCTTCTAAAGGAGGAGCTTCGGCTTCTGGGTTCTTTGATAATGGAGTGTGCGGACGCGAGCAGGGTTGCAGCCGGAGGAGCGCTTGCGGTTGACCGCGGTGGCTTTTCACGTATGGTCACCGAGAAGATCAAATCTTCGAAAAACATCGAGATCATCTACGGTGAAGCAGCGGATATCCCCGACGGAGAGGTAATTATTGCAACCGGTCCTCTGACGAGCGACGCCATGGCCGAAAGGCTTTCGGAGCTTTTCCCAGACACAGGCTTTCTAAACTTTTACGATGCAGCTGCACCCATAGTGGCGCTGGAGAGCATTGATATGGACAGCGCGTTTTATGCCTCGCGCTACGATAAGGGCACGGCAGATTATGTAAACTGCCCTATGTCAAGAGACGAGTACCTTGCATTCTGGCGGGAATTATGCAATGCCCGTCAGGCTGAG
>JAAYCC010000041.1 GCA_012729875.1 Clostridiales bacterium
ATTAACATTGAGCGGAAGGCAGCCATGCCTTCCGCTCAATGTTATAGTCAAAGCTCCGATTCTGTGCATACTGTATATCGAAAGAACCGAATTGGAAAGGACTGATGTTTTTTGAACGGTCACAATATGCGTTATTTTCTCGGAGCCAACACGGCTGACGGGTTTTCTTCTCTCTACGACGGTTTCGTTTCTCTCAAGGACGGCGACTTTCTGTGGATAATCAAGGGCGGTGCGGGCTGCGGTAAATCCAGCTTCATGAAGATGATAGGCGCGGCCGCGGAACGTGCGGGTCAGAACGTAGAATACGCCCACTGCTCCGGAGACCCGGATTCTCTTGACGGAGTTTACATCCCTGCGCTGAAAACGGCATATGTGGACGGTACGGCACCACATACGGCTGATACAAATCTAACTGCGGCGGACTCTGCATACGTCAACCTCGGCAGATACTACGACATAAGTGCCATATCCGAACACAGCGATAAGCTCCGGGAGCTTAAAGAGGCAAACTCAAAATGCTACGCCAGAGCATATGCCTTACTTGCCGCAGCGGGAGCCGTCAGGCGAGGCGGACTCCTCTCCGAGGCGGGTACTGACGAGCACTCCGCGGCGCAAAACCGTGTAAAAGGAATCATTAACCGCGAACTCGGAAAAAAGCGCGGCGGCGGCGGAAAGATCACCCGGCGCTTTCTTAGCGTGTATACCTGTAAAGGCAATGTCGCCTTTCCTGAGACAGCCGGCAGGTTTTGCGGGCGGTTCTGTCTGCTTGAGAGCCAAATGGGCACCGGTCCGCAGGCGCTTCTGACTGCAGCCGATGAGTGCGTCAGGGCAGGATGCAGCATAGTTCTCTGCCCCGACCCGCTTACCCCCGAAGTTCCCGAAGCGGTGCTGATACCGTCCTCTTCGCTGTGCCTCACCTGCAATCCTTTGCTCATTCCCGGCGGAGCGGATTACAGAAGAATAAATCTCGACTCGAAGACAAATACCGTAAGGCTTCGGCAGGCCAGGCCTAAAATACGACGATACGAAAAGCTTGCAGCGCAGCTATTGGGCGAAGCTGTTCTTGCGCTTGCAGATACGAAGCGGCTTCACGATGAGATGGAGCAGCTCTACAATCCCTGTGTGGACTTTGACGGAGTCTACTCCGAAGTGGCGCAGCACCTCTCACAGCTGGAGCTGAAATAATACGCATCCGAAAGCGCGCATATTTAAAAATGTCTCTGTTACTATTTGTCTTTTATGTATGCATTTCACATAAATCTTGAAAAACCAAAGAAATTATTATATAATATATTTTACATTGAAGCACGGAATAAGCCAATGACAGACAATCTTTTTCGGAGGGAGGATGATTGCATGAAGAGGCAAACTCCGGGACTTATCGTATGCCTTGTACTACTGATTTTTTTGTTTGGCCTGAGCGGATGCAGCACGATAGGCCCAGCCGGAAAGGAGACGGCCGAACCTGTACAGACCGGCGGCCACCCGGAATCTCCTGTGATAATAGACACAGAGCCAACCCCCGACCCCTCGCTTCAGGGCAAGACCATATCTGAGGACGGGGCTATAGGAAACTGGCTTGTCGTGATAGCCGGAGCCCAAAAGTTCGAGTTTTCCGACGGGAAGACCGCACTTCTGATCTTTTACGATTTTACCAACAATTCCACAGAGAGCATCAGCCCTTTTTTGGCGCTTAATGTCTCCGCATACCAGCGTGGCGAAAAGCTTGGCTCTGCCCACACCTTTGACTATGTCCCATACCAGGGGAACAGCGGCAGCCACGTTCGTCCAGGCACTACCATACGCTGCAGCGCCATATATCAATACAATGAGGAGAGCGGCGATGTCAGCATTCAGATCTGTGACTGGACGGGAGACACCTCCGTTGTCGTTTACAAGAACTATTGCGTCAAGGAGCTTCCCGGCGAGATAGGTACCTATGAGATTGCGGCCGTAGAGGCTGCAAATTTTACAGATTCCCTCCCCCGTGAGGCCGAAATGGACGGTTGTTACCTTTCGATCCACACCGAGGCCTCTGAAACGACTGACTGCGACGGATCAGACTGTCTCCGCATATCAATTGATTTCAGCAACAAAGGTGATTCCGATAAGAACTTCTCAGAGGATTTTACGACTATAGCCTATCAGGACGGTATTGAGCTCGAAAAAGCCTTTGCCTCTGAGAGCGTACCCGAGGATCACAATAGCTGGGCGGACATACAGCCCGGCTCTACCTTGACACTCTCTATGGTCTTTGAGCTGAGAAGCAGCAGCCCCGTCGAAATAGAAATATCCGGAGAAGACGGTACAAAAATAGGCACTAAATATATTCTTCAGCAGTGAGTATTTCTGTCATGCTTTTAAGAAATAAAAACGTTTGCA
>JAAYCC010000042.1 GCA_012729875.1 Clostridiales bacterium
AGATCCCGCGCTCCTTTAAAGGAGCGCGGGATTTCTTTTTTTGTTTAAATTCCGGTGAAAAAATCGCCGTCCTGTATGACAAGCCCCTGCTGCTTCAAATGGGCAAGGTGCTTCTGAAGCATTAGCTTTTCCCAAAACTCTTCAAACACCGTCGGGTGGCTGCGGTATATGAGGTTCGCCCCCGCGAGCTCATGTATATCACAGGGGTTTTCCTTGACATACTTCCACAACCTCTCCTCGCGCATGGGTATACGGCTTTTGAATTCGGCAAGCCTTGGGATTGGGTCCTCGACTACTTCGTGTATATGCGAAGATACAATACGCTTCGGCTTGATGCCTATAATTCGGTCTATGGAACGCATCATCTCTGAGGGATCCGCAAGATGTTCACCATACCATGGGCCTGCTCTAGTCAGACAGATATCGGAGCAGAAAATAAAGTCTTGGTCGGGAAAGAGAAAGCAGCAGTGACCTGCCGTGTGTCCCGGGGTGAGCAGGACTTCGGCTTTTGTTCTGCCAAAGTCAATAATCTGCCCATCATAAAGGGGAATTATCTCTTTACCGTTATCCAGTGGTTTTATGCTGCCTGAGCCGGGGAAACGCATCTCCCTGTGGTTTGATATGAAGTCGACGCCGGGCATGAGTCGCTCCCACTCGTCCAGAGAGTTTCGCACAGCGTATTCCGTTTTTGATCTCAGAGGAGCAATTTCGGATTTGTAAATCGCTATCTGTGCATTTGGAAACAGGTTGTTTCCCCGAGTGTGGTCGATGTGGTAATGGCTGTTTATTACTAGGTCGATGGAGCGGGGGTCTATGTCCTGCAATCCTTCTCTGTCGAGACCCGTATCAATGACCGCATTCACGTCGTCGTCGATCAGAAGCCAGTTGCTGTATGTAAAACCCTGCTCGGTAAACATGATGCTGATGTTGTCTGATATTTGTACTCGCATAAACTATTTTGCCTTTCTGTCAATAAATGTGGGATGCAGTTTGCTGTACACTATCTTCTGCTCTGTGTAAAGGCTGTAGTAGCCGGAGAGCATATATGACACGGCGCATGAGAGCGCGAACAGCGGCAGCTGCTCGCCGCCAAAGAGCTCAAGGGCCAGCAGGAGAGAGGTCATGGGGCAGTTTGTCACTCCGCAGAAAACGGAGACCAACCCTATCGCTGCGCCGAATGAGGCATTGAGTCCTATAAGCGGGGCTATGACACAGCCAAAGGTGGCTCCGGTAAAGAATACGGGAACAATTTCTCCGCCCTTGAAGCCTGCGCCGAGGGTCAACATGGTGAAGACGATCTTCAGCAAAAATGCCTCGGGCCTGGCCGAGCCCTGCAAGGCGCCTGCTATGATGTCTCCGCCGGCCCCGTTATAATCGCGGCTGCCCACCAGCAGTGTCAGACCGATCACAACAGCCCCGCCTGCGGCTGCGCGCAGGTAAGGGTTGGGAAAAAAGCGCCGGTAGAACTTCGGCGAGAGGTGCATCAGCCGGCAGAACATTATGGAGAGCATAGCGCAGAGTATGCCGAGAGCAATGACCTCCAGCAATACGGGGACGGTTATTTCAGGAATACCCGCTATAGCAAAGGTGGTTGCTTCTATGCCGCAAAGCCTCGCCAAAAACACACCGACAATGGCTGAAAGCACACAGGGGACGATCGCCGAGTAGTACATGATTCCAACGCTTATCATCTCCATGGAGAAAACGGCGGCAGTCAAAGGAGTCCCGAACAGGGCAGAGAAAGCTGTAGACATACCACACATGGTGATAATACGGCTGTCCTTTTCGTCCAGATGCATTTTCCTGCCGATAAACGACGAGATTGAGCCGCCGATCTGCAAAATGGCACCCTCGCGTCCGGACGAGCCGCCAAACAAGTGGGTGACAAGCGTGGAGATGTAGACAAGAGGGGCGGTCCTAAGCGCCATGCCGGCGTTTTCACGCACCGCTATGAGGACAAAGTTGGTGCCCTTGTCCTGATGCAGGCCGGAAATTTTGTAGATAAAAACGATGAAGAGCCCGCCTGCGGGCAGAAGATATAGAAGCCAGTCATAGCTCTCCTGAGCTTTTGTCGCCCATTGAAAGCAGTAATAAAAGGCGATTGTAACACCGCCGACCACTATGCCGATTATGCAGGCGAAAAGCATCCATTTCAGAAATGTAAGCGGCTGCTCCGCGAACTTTTTTAGTTTATAGTCTCTTATACACAAAAATGTTACCCCCCATTTGTGATACTATTATAATATCACAGCCGCACTAAAGCAAGGGCGTAGGGTTGAGATGTCGTCAAAAACTGCCGCGGAGGATATAATGCGGCGGTTTTCCGCGGCGGAAGGGGTGTTATGCACTAAAAAACCGCAGTTCAGACAGAACTGCGGTTTCAGCAGGGGTATTTATTCTCTCATTTTTTTGAAAAAGCTCCTCATAAGTTCTGAGCATTCACTCTCAAGCACTCCGCCGTAGACCGCGGGTCTGTGGCCGTACTGCTCTGAGAACAGGTCTATGACGCTGCCGCAGGAGCCAAAGTTTTCCTCTCTTGCTCCGAATACTACGCGGGGGATTCGAGCGTTTATTATTGCACCGGCACACATGGGGCAGGGCTCGAGCGTCACATAAATGGTACAGCCTTCGAGCCTCCAGTCGCCCTTTGAATTGCAGGCTTCTTCGATTGCGGCAAGCTCCGCATGCCCGAGAGCGCTTCGTCTTTGCTCACGGGTGTTGCGGCCGCTGCCTAATATGTTGCCGTTTTCGTCGGCAATAATGCAGCCAACGGGTATTTCTCCCTCTTCATAGGCCTGTTTGGCCTGCTCCAGAGCGAGGCGCATGAATTTCTCTTGTTCCATGGGACGGACTCCTTGACGCAGGTTCAGCCGCTGTGATTTTCGGACGTAAGGGAACAGAAAAGCGCTATTCGTCGAGCTTGAGCACCGCCATGAATGCATCGGTGGGCAGTTGGACGGTACCGAGGGTGCGCATCTTCTTTTTGCCCTCTTTTTGTTTTTCGAGCAGCTTCTTTTTGCGGGTTATATCGCCGCCGTAGCACTTAGCGAGGACATCCTTGCGCATTGCCTTGACTGTCTCGCGGGCGATAATTTTGCCGCCTATGGCCGCCTGTATGGGGACCTCAAACAACTGCCGCGGGATATTCTCTTTGAGCTTTTCACACATCTTACGCGCGCGGGGATATGCCTTGTCCTTGTGTGCGATGAAGCTCAGAGCGTCCACGTGGCTGCCGTTCAGGAGTATATCCACCTTGACCAGATCTGAGCTGCGATACTCGTCCAGCTCGTAGTCAAGCGACGCATAGCCGCGGGTCTTTGCTTTCAGCGCATCGAAAAAGTCGTATATTATTTCGTTGAGAGGTATCAGATAGTGCAGCTCGACCAGATTGGTGTCAAGGTACTGCATGTTTCTGTATTCGCCGCGGCGATCCTGACACATTGGCATGATGTTTCCAACATAATCCGGCGGGGTTATGATCGAGACCCTGACATAGGGTTCCCGGGAATCCTCAATGGTTGCTGGGTCGGGGTAGCTGTGTGGATTGTCTACCCGGACTGTGCTGCCGTCGGTCTTGGTGATCTCATATATTACGGAGGGCAGGGTAGTGACAAGGTCTAAGTTGAATTCGCGCTCCAGACGCTCCTGGATGACCTCCATATGGAGCATTCCAAGAAAACCACAGCGGAAGCCGAAGCCGAGAGCTACGGAGCTTTCCGGCTCAAAGCTCAAGGACGCGTCGTTGAGCTGAAGCTTTTCGAGGGCGTCGCGGAGGTCGGGATATTTGGAGCCGTCTTCGGTGTATATGCCGCAGAAGACCATGGGCTGAGAGGGGCGGTAGCCGGGGAGCGGCT
>JAAYCC010000246.1 GCA_012729875.1 Clostridiales bacterium
CCGGTACGCACGACAACGACACCATAAACGGCTGGTTCAAAAACGCGCCCGGAGCAGATGCGGCAAAGGCCAGAGATTATCTGCGGATTACCGGGGGCGAGAGTCTCCCCCGCGCGATGATAACGGCGGTCTGGGCGTCCGTAGCTGATGTTGCAATCACCACAATACAGGACATTTTGGAGCTGGACGGCAGCGCAAGAATGAACGTACCCGGGACACAAGGCGGAAACTGGCTGTGGCGCACGAAGAACGGCTCATTAAAGTCCGAAACCGCTGAATGGCTTCTGCATATTACGCAGCTATACGGCAGAAAATGAAAAGCTGAGAATAACACAGATGGCGCCGCATATGCGACGCCATCTGTGTTATAAGATTAAGGTTAAGGAGTCTTGCCGTTGCCGGGTTCATATCCGGTTTACGGCTATATATCAAATACCGCTGTCAGATGCGGATATTTGACTATTTGTTTACGCTCGCGGACTTATTAACATTGTCAAACAGATCAATGCCCTCAAAGTCTTTTTCGCTGATAAGAGGCGTTGTGCAGATCTTCTCTTTCAGTTCCTCGCGGTAGTCGGGGTGCGCTATTTTGATAATAGCTCTGATACGGTCCTTCATGGTCTTCATAAAGACGTTTGCAACTCCGTATTCAGTGACAACATACATGACAAATACCTTGGGCGTAGTTACGATGCAACCCTCTGGCATCCATGCATGTACATTAGAAACGGGGTTTCCGTCGCTGTCGTTGTGAGTTGAACGCAGGCACAAAAAGCTGCGGCCGCCCTTGGAACGAATTGCGCCGTAGAGATATGCAAAGGAGCCGCCGGGGCCGGTATAGGGTTTAAGTCCCTGAGCCTCGGAGCAGGCCTGTCCGATAAGGTCGACCTGGAAAGTGGAGTTGATGGAGACAATGTTCTCCTGAGGACAAACACCCAGCGCGTCTATGCACTCAGACTGTGGCAGGAACTGTATTCTCGGGTCTGTGGAGGCCCACTCGAAAAACTCCCTAGAGCAGCCCCCCGGGCTGGAGCATCTGATTTTGGTAATAATACCCTCCTTGACCAGATCCATCATGGTCTCGCATGCAACCTCGGAGTAAACTTCGACATTACCGATGCCGCGCAGGTTGTTGAGAACCTCTTCGCCCAGGCCGCCCCAGCCGATCTGGATCTTGTCGCCTTCCTTCAAATAGGGCAGTATGTAGTCCGCCATAACCTTATCGACCTCGGAGGACAGAGGTGCGGGAATTGCCACAAGCTCGGTGGGACAATCGACGATGCAGTCGAGCTCGGAAACGTGGATATAGTGGGTCTCTCTGTCACCGGGGACCGGATACTGACCGGTGGGATCGATAAAGCCGATTTTCTTCTCGATTCTGGGGTCCTGAGTCATGGGCTTATGAGTGCAAACCTGATATGCGCCTACATTGCACCAGCCTTCCTCGTCCGGAGGGCAAAGCATGACGGCTGCGGTGTTGCAGTTGTAAGCATCAATAACACAAGGAAACAGGTCGTAGGACATGCCGCCGCATTCAGCAACGTCCATATCCATTGAAACTCTCTCCAGAGGGAGGTTGAAAGCACTGAACATACGGAAGTGGCCATTCTTTACATCGGGGTTGAAAACCAGATCTGTAGGCTCGTTCATGCAGTTGTAAATGAGCATGACATCGTGATATTCCTCATAGTGCTCATTCAGATAGTCAAGGAACTTGTAGGGTGTGCAGGATGCGTTGCTTAGCCATAGGCAGTCTCCGTCTTTGATGAGCTTGGCAGCGTCCGCTATAGTGCCCTTGTGCTCCTCATAGTACTTTTTCCAGTCAACGTTCAGGTCTCTTTTTGCCATTTGATCTTTCACTCCTAATAAAATTTGTTAAAATTCCTCTTATTCCTTCAAATTCAATAAAGAATTTTTAACGAGTTTCATTAAAACAAGCGACAAGCATCTGTTCTAAAATAGAACCGCTTATCGCCTTATTTTGTGATTAAATTATATAACCTTATAACGAAAATTTCCCGTCACAGTGGTCGCGAATTGTGTCAAAACGTCACGATTCATGTTATTTGTGACCCTGGTTCAAAAATTGTCCATAATGTATCGCCGGAAAAATGGCTGCACAGCAGTGCAGCCATTTTTCATATGGTCTTATTTTTCAGAGTCCTCCTCAGACCTCGGCGGTCTTGAGGCGATCTCATATGAGCGCTTCGAGTGCAGCTCCACAGACTTTCGCACAAAGGCTGCAAACTCACGCGGAGGCAGGCAGTCACTATTTTTGATCCATTCGTACATATAGTCAAATAGAGTGTCAGTTATACAGTTAATATAGAATTCCGCAGAATTGTCCGTAAGAAATGTGCCCTCGAAATCGTGGATCAGCAAGGGTCTTAAAAACTCGCGCCAGTATTCACGGGCAGAATTCTGGCCTTCCACCTGTATGGCGTTTTTAAAAAAGTCTCTGTCTGCATAGCAGTACTCACAGACTCCAGGAAAATAGTCCCAGGCCACCCAGTCGTCGTGGTATACAATTTTGGAAAAGTAATTTTCGTGATAAATCCACGTAAGCAGCTCGTACTTGTCCTGAAAATGGCGATAAAAGCTCCGCCTGCTGACCTTTGCCAGACTGCAAATGTCATCCACAGTAATCTTGTCGAACGTGCGCTCCCTAATAAGTGTTCTAAGTCCGTCGGCTAGCGCCTGTTTTGTCAGAGCGATTGCCATTCCCTTATCACCTCGATAAAAATATAGTTATCCATAGATAAGTATATCATATGCTTGAAAAAAACAATTTAGCTCTAAATTTTCTGTTTTATGACTATCTATTTGATGTCTCAAGTTTTGATATATCTTCAATATAATTCTCAATATAACCACATTTCGGACAAACAGCACATTTCACTTTTCCTAAGCTATCCTTTAAAATTCCCCGCTGAGTTAGTATAACGCTGTAGCCTCCGGCTTTGACAGCTAAATTTTCAACCATCTCTTCGCCACACCTTAAACATTTTCTCATAGTATCGCTCACTTTATAAAACTAATAATTTAAAATTTCCACCTGTTAAAAATAATTATTTTTGTTTACTTAGCAGTAATACTATATCATACCTGTCAATACAAGGGTCAGCGGGAATGCACTATGCATCCCCGCTGATTTTGCACTGTCTGCCTGTGTGGTCTATTGTGTATTCACCATCCAGCAAAAGCTCCGAAACCGGCACTATCTCGTAGCCCTTTGCCAGCAGTCCCTCGACGATGGCGGGAAGAGCCTCTGGTGTGTGCTCCGCAGCGTTGTGGAAAAGGACTATCGAGCCGGGCTGGACGCGGCTCAACACTCTCTCGCTGATTTCATCCGCAGAAATACCTTTCCAGTCAAGAGAATCTACATCCCATTGGATTGCGGTCATGCCGACGGATTTGACTGTCGAAATCACGTGGTCATCATACTCTCCGAACGGGCATCGGAAGAGCTTGGGACACACGCCCGTCACCCCCTCTATTTTGTCGTTACAGGCTTTGAGATTCGCCGCTATCTCCTCGGCGCTGAGCTTTGAAAAGTGCGCGTGGTCGTTTGAATGGCTCATGGTCTCATGTCCCGCGTCATGCAGCGCCCGAACAGACTCCGGGTATTTGTCCACCCACTCGCCGACCAAAAAGAAAGTTGCTTTTACATTGTACGCATCTAAAATTTCGATGAGCAGCTCCGTGTCCTCATTTCCCCATGCCGCATCAAAAGTCAGGCTTACGCACTTGTTGTCACGCTGTACACAGTATATCGGAAGCTCCCGTTCCGTTGCGGTAGCGCCGATTATTGCGGGGTTGTTGATAAGCCACGGCAGCGCGCCTATAAAGCAAAGTGCAAGCAGCGCAGTGATCTCCCGCCGTTTTTGCATAGCGAACCTCCCCATTTTTTTCGAAAATCCTTTCATAACACCCCTCCCGTAACATTTGGTAGATAATATGTCAGGGCTTGTGCTATAATGAATACAAAATAGGACAAAGAGATGTCTGAGGATTTTTCAATCTGAATTGGAGATGTGCAAATGGACAACATAAGGTATGACAGACAGGCAAATGAGCTCTATATAGTTGATCAGTCTCTGCTGCCAAATGAGGAAAAGGAGATAAGGCTGCAGAGCGCCGATGAGATGTACGACGCAATAAAGCTTTTGAAGGTCCGCGGAGCGCCCGCAATAGGCATTTGCGCGGCCTACTGCATCTGTGTTCTGGCCAGAGAGATTGATATAGACGACGGCAAATCGTTTCTCAATGAGCTAAAACGTCTTGCCGGGTATCTCAACTCCTCACGTCCCACGGCAGTCAACCTTAGCTGGGCGCTGAAGCGGATGACGGAGACTGCCGAGTCCAATATTTTTTCGGGAAAAGACAAGGTCTGCGAGCTCCTGTGCGACGAGGCCCGCGCCATCCACGACGAGGACATCGAGATGTGCCGCAGCATATCCAAATACGGTCTCTCGCTTGTAAAAGACGGAGACGGCATCCTCACCCACTGCAACGCAGGCCCTCTCGCCACATCCCGCTACGGAACCGCTCTCGGCCCGATACTCCTCGGTAGCGAGCGCGGCATGAAATTCCGCGTCTTTGCCGACGAGACCCGTCCTCTGCTGCAGGGCGCAAGGCTGACCTCCTATGAGCTTTATAAAGCGGGCGTGGACGTCACGCTTATCTGTGACAATATGGCAAACACAGTCATGAAAAACGGATGGATAGACGCCGTGTTCGTCGGCTGCGACCGCATCGCCGCAAACGGTGATTTCGCCAACAAAATAGGGACATGCGCGGTGGCCATTCTGGCCAAATACTACGGCATACCCGTCTATACGCTTGGTCCCACCTCCACAATAGACCTTAACTGCAAAACCGGAGCGGACATAGTGATAGAGGAGCGAGACCCCGATGAGATAAAGACAAAGTTCTACGAAAAGCCGATGGCCCCCGAGGGCGTCAAGTGCTTCAACCCCGCCTTTGACGTCACGGATCACAGTCTCGTCGCTGGAATTGTCACACAGAAGGGAATCTGCCGTCCGCCCTACACTGAGAGTCTCGCAAAGCTCTTTGAATAATTGAGGAGTAAAATGCCAAAGAAAGAAATTTTTTCAATCCCTAATATCATGGGATATTTCAGGATACTGCTCATACCCCTGTTCATGTATCTGTACTTCACAGCCGAGACAACACGGGACTACTACATTGCCGCCATCGTCGTTGCTGTCTCATCGCTGACCGACCTCTTTGACGGCTTGGTCGCAAGGAAGTTTGACATGATAACCGAGCTCGGCAAGTTTGTAGATCCTCTGGCAGACAAGCTCACCCACGGCGCACTCATAATCTGTTTTCTGGGCCGCTATCCCCTGATGTGGCTCCTTTTGGCCGTATTTGCCATAAAGGAGGGCTTCATGGCGATCATGGGTCTTGCGGTACTGCATCACAACGGCGAAAAGCTCGACGGTGCCATGTGGTACGGGAAAGTCTGCACGGCGATCTTGTTTGTCGCAATGGTCACTCTGATTGTCCTCCCCAACCTGCATGAGGAACTGGTCAACATTATTATCCTCGTCTGTACTATAGCAATGCTCCTGACTCTCATCCTATATGTCCCTGTTTTTGTGCGTATGTACAACAAAGAAGCGTAAATCCGTGATAAAATCATGAATAATTTTTGTTGACAAGTCCCGATTTAATGCGTTAAAATCTCTTCAATGAGAAAATGCGGTGACCGGGAACAAGTAGAACACGAATAACTCTGCCAGAGAGCTGCCGGCTGGTGAAAGGCGGCGGGAGATCCGGGTTCGAATACATCCTGAGAGCAGTGCCCCAAAAACGCTTTTGCGTCGGTAGGCGGCAACGGCAGCGCCCGTTACAGCGCCGGAGTATCGCGCTCTCTGCGCCGTACTCGCTGAGGCCGTCTTTGTGAGAAGCCGGCAAACTGAGGTGGTACCGCGGATTTTCCGCCCTCTGTAATTTTTATTACGGAGGGCGTTTTTGTTCCCTCCGGAGGAAAGGGACTGATAAAAATGGCAATTAAAATTATCCTGCTCGTCGTATTCTTCACTGTAATGGTGGGCGTGGGAATGTACTGCCGCCGTCACGCAACCGACGTGAACGGATTTGTTCTCGGCGGGCGCAATGTCGGACCTTGGCTGACAGCCTTCGCCTACGGCACCTCTTATTTTTCTGCGGTAATCTTCGTCGGTTACGCTGGGCAGTTTGGCTGGAAGTTCGGTATCTCCTCCACTTGGATCGGTATCGGCAACGCTATTATAGGCAGTCTTCTGGCCTGGATGGTTCTGGGCCGCAGAACGCGACTTATGACCCACTACTTCGACAGCGCCACTATGCCGGAGTTTTTCGGGGCCAGATTCGACTCTAAGTCCCTGCGTGTATTTGCGTCCCTTCTGGTGTTCATATTCCTGATCCCCTATACCGCGTCGCTCTATAACGGTCTCTCACGTCTCTTTGGTATGGCCTTCAACATAGACTACACCTTCTGTATCATAATAATGGCAGTGCTAACGGGCATATATGTCATAGCCGGCGGCTATATGGCCACAGCCATAAACGACTTCATTCAAGGAATAATCATGATCTTCGGCATAATAGCCGTCATAGCAGCGGTGCTCAGGACAAACGGGGGCTTTCTCGGCTCAATCGACGCGCTGTCCCGTGTCAGCGACGAGAGCGTTTCCGACGCACCCGGTGTGTTTGCGTCCTTTTTCGGGCCGGATCCTCTGAACCTTCTGTCGGTCATCATTCTGACCTCGCTCGGCACCTGGGGCCTGCCACAGATGGTCCAGAAGTTTTACTCCATCAAGGATGAGGGCTCTATACAAAAGGGTACGGTCATCTCAACACTGTTCGCAGTGGTCGTCGCCGGGGGCTGTTACTTTTTAGGCAGCTTTGGCAGGCTATTCACCACCGGCGAGGCAGTGGCGGAAAGCGGATGTGACTCCATAATACCCACCATGCTCTCCGATCTCTCCCCCCTGCTCATCGGCGTTGTCGTCATTCTCGTCCTGTCTGCGTCAATGTCAACTCTGTCGTCGCTGGTCATGGCCTCTTCCTCAACGCTCACGCTGGATTTTATAAAGGGTATTTTCGTCAAGAAAATGGATGACAAGAGGCAGCTGCTTTTTATAAGAGTTTTAATTGTTGTCTTTATTCTTATTTCAGTCGTCATTGCCATATTCCAGTACAAATCCAGCGTCACTTTCATCGCACAGCTTATGGGCATCTCCTGGGGTGCTTTGGCCGGCTCATTCCTTGCGCCCTTCCTATACGGCTTGTACTGGAGACGCACCACAAGGTCGGCGGTATATACCTGTTTTGTTTTCGGCTCCGGAATCATGGTCGCAAACATGCTGTTCCGCCCGGCATTTCCGGAAATACTGCAGTCTCCCATCAACTGCGGAGCATTTGCAATGCTCGCGGGTTTTATTATCGTCCCGGTAGTCTCGGCATTTACAAAGGCCCCGGATCAAAAATACGTGGAGGATGCCTTTTCCTGCTACGATACCAAGGTTGTCGTTCCGGCGAGGCAGTCGCTCGCGGACTGATTACATAAAAAAAGCCCGGCATCTGCCGGGTTTTTTTATTCTTCATTTTTCTGCCCGCTTTCTCCATAGAAAGCCCAGCTTAGTTTCGGAAATTAAAACCGCTATAAAGATCAGGGCAAAGCCCATAAGCACCTTAGGCGACAATTGTTCGTGGTAGAATATGACCGAGATTATCGTGCCAAAAACAGATTCCAGCGTCATGATGACCGCCGTAGTGGACGGCGGAGTGTACTTCTGCCCGTAGGTCTGAAAAATGAAGCATACAGCCGTGCACATGACACTCAGGTATAAAATGCTCCACATAGACTCCGTGCTGATCTGTGTAGGTACAGGGTCGGTCAGCAGGGCGAATATCCAGCACAGCACGGACGCCGTGGCAAACTGTATCATGGTAAGCGCCCTGACGCTTCTGCCTCTTATATGTTTGGAGGTCGCAACGATGTGCAGAGCAAAGAACATGCCGCTGCACAGGGTCAGAATATCGCCTATGTTAACGCCGAGATCGCCGTCCAGTGAGACAAAACCTACGCCGGCCATGCAGATGACTGCCGCAATGTAGTTGCAAATGTCGGGCTTTTTCTTTACCACCGCCCAGTAAATGAAAGGTGTCAGAACACAGTATGTAGTTGTCAAAAAGGCGTTTTTGCCGGGGGTAGTATGAAAAAGGCCGTAAGTCTGTATCGTATACGCCAGAAAGAGGAACACGCCCATTATCATACCGCCCTTTATATACTGCAGGTCGATTTTTTTAAGATCCTTCATTCCTATCAGCAGCAATAAAATAGTAGCACCGGTAAATCTGTATGCCAGGACGTATAACGTGGGCACCTCATCAAGTGTTTTTTTGAGGATAACAAAAGACGTACCCCAAATAAGCGTAGTCAAGACAAGCGCAAAACGTCCCAATACGCAGTTCTTTTTTTCTGTATTTATCTCCATAGTCTTTTCCTATAACTTTGTCATATATTGTGCGGCGGCGCGTAGCATCAGCTTCTTTGTGACGGTGCCAAACTCTATCTCAATAAAATAGTCGCCGCCCATGGGCACCATCTTTTTAATCTCGCCCTCCCCAAAGGCCTTGTGGCTCACGCGGTCTCCGACAGAAAAGCTTACCTTTGCGGGCGCTGAATTCCGGGCAGGTATTTTCTGTGTCTGCTGCTTTGCAGGCACGCCCGGGAATCTTCTTCCACCATAGCCGGAGGAGAAAACGCTGCTCTCGCCCGCGTCAGTAAAGCTGTAGTTTGGAGCAGAACCGCAGCGCTCGATAAGTTTGCCGGGGATCTCCTCAATAAAGCGAGAGGGCGCATTGTTCGTGGTTTTTCCGAACAGCATTCTCTGGCGTGCGCAGCAGAGAGTCAAAGTCTTGCGCGCTCTGGTCATACCGACATAGCAGAGGCGGCGCTCCTCCTCCATCTCCTCGGGTTCCCCGATAACGCGCAGTCCCGGGAATATTCCCTCCTCAGCCCCGATTATGAAGACGTTGTCAAACTCCAGCCCTTTGGCGGAGTGCATTGTCATGACGGGTACATAGTCGCTGTCCTCATCCAGCTTGTCCATGTCGGTATAGAGCGCGGTCTCATCGAGAAACCCCGAGAGATCTCCGCTCTCCGTCTCCCTGACATAAGTGACAATGTTGGTTTTCAGCTCGCCGATATTCTCTATACGGGCAATGTTCTCGTCGCGTGTCTTTTCATCCAGCGCCTTTTCCCGCAGGGCCTTTATGTATCCGCTCTTTTCACAGAGGATATCAAAAAAGTCGTCCAGAGGTACTGTCTTGGCCGAGTCCTGAAGCTCGTACACGATATTTGCGAACAGCCGCAGCTTAGTCGCGCTGCCGCCCAGCTCCGGATACCTGTCCGCGCGGGATACAATCTCAAAAAGGCTTACGCCATCCCTTGATGCCAACTCTGAAACTGTCTCTATTGTTTTTGCGCCGATTCCGCGAGGCGGATTATTTATGATCCTCAAAAGGCGCTGATCATCGTCAGGATTCTGGACTATGCAGAGATATGACATCATATCCTTGATTTCAGCCCGCTCAAAAAATCCGGTTCCGCCAAAAATCCTGTAGGGCACCTCAAAGCGCTTCAGGGCGTATTCAAGTCGGTTGGACTGGGCGTTCATGCGATAGAGAACCGCGTTGTCGCTCCATGACCCGCCGTTTTCAAAGTTTTGCAGTATAGACTTGGCGACATACTGTGCCTCGTCGTTCTCATTCTGGGCGCTGTATACGGTGATGAGCTCCCCGCCGGGCTTATCTGTCCAGAGCTCCTTGCCCTTGCGCCCAACATTGTTCTGAATAACCGCGTTCGCAGCTTCCAGTATGTTGCCGGTTGAGCGGTAGTTTTGCTCCAGCTTGATGCAGCGTGCATTTTTGTACTGGTTTTCAAAGCTTAGAATGTTCTCAATAGTGGCTCCGCGGAACTTGTATATGCTCTGGTCGTCGTCGCCGACTACGCAGATGTTGCCATGCCCCCCCGCCAATAGGGCGGCAAGCCTGTACTGCAGGTTGTTTGTATCCTGATACTCGTCTATGAGGACATATTTGAAAAGCCGCTGGTAGTGCTCGCGGATCTCGCTGCTCTCCTCAAGGAGCTTTACCGTATAGTAGATGATATCGTCAAAGTCCAGTGCGTCGGCCTTCTTCTTTCGCTCCTCATACAACAGATAAGCCTTGGCTATCTGCTGCCGTCTCACATCGCCCGAAGCCTGCGCCTGAGCAGAAAACTCCTCTGCTGAGATCATGGCGTCCTTCGCCCTGCCGACATAGCCCAGCACGCTGCGGAAGGGAAACGCCTTCTCATCAAGATTGAGGTCCTTAATGACATGCTTCATCAGAGAATTGCTGTCGGTGGTGTCGTAGATGGTAAAGCTGTTGTCAAATCCCACCTTGTCCGCGTCGCGGCGGAGTATTCGCACGCAGGCGGAGTGGAAGGTCCTCGCCCATATGTCATTTGCGCTGTCACCCAGCATGCCGGTAAGTCGGGCTTTCAGCTCATTTGCGGCCTTGTTGGTAAACGTGATAGCGATGATCCGCCACGGCTCACAGGGCTGAACGGCGCAGAGGGCTCTCGCCTTAGCCATATCCTCAAAATGAGAATTTTTTGCGGCCATTTCGAGTATCTCAAGCTCCTTTTCACCCACTCCGGCGGGTATTTCGTCGCTGTCGCTGCCTCTACCGTAGCGGACGATGTTGGCAATACGGTTTATAAGCACTGTTGTCTTGCCGCTGCCGGCGCCGGCAAGCAGAAGAAGCGGGCCCTCGGTCGTCAGCACCGCTTCCCGCTGCATATCGTTCAAAAAAGCGAAGTCCCGTTCAATGACGGTCCTGCGCGCTTTAATATATCTTGATTTAAATTCGTTGTCAGTCATAAAACACCCTATAAAAAATAATCTCGCACGGCTATTCATTATACATGAAGTCGTGCGGATTAACAAGCCCATTAAATTCTATTTGCATTTAACCGGATAGAAGATTCCTCAGCCGCTCCACGGCTTTTTTCTCAAGCCGCGAGACCTGTACCTGCGAGACGCCCATCACACGTGCGGTACTGTCCTGTGTCAGACAGTGGTAATAGCGGAGATTAATAACCTTTCTCTCCCGCTCAGGCAGCATCTTTATACTCTCCCGCAGAGAAAAATGCTCGATCAGCTTTTCCTCCGGACTGCCGTCGGTCAACACCTGCTCAAGAGTAAAGCCCTCCTCCCCGCTCTCGCGCTGCAGCGACTCGGTAGGCCCTACCGCAGTCTCCACGCAGGCGATTTCGCACACCTCCAGTCCGGTTATCTCAGACAGCTCCGACAGTGTCGGCTCCCTGCCCAGCTTCTGTTCAAGACCGGCGCGGGCCGTCCGGATGTCGTTTGCGCGCTCTTTTATACCGCGGCTGACCTTTACCATACCGTCATCACGCAGAAAACGTCTGATTTCGCCGTTGATTTTCGGCACCGCATAGGTTGAGAACTGCGTGCCATAATCTACGTCGTAGCCGTTTATCGCTTTGATAAAGCCCAGACAGCCCAGCTGATAGAGGTCGTCCGCATCCACGCCTCGGCCGAAATAGCGTCTTGCAATGCTCCATATAAGACCTGAGTTTTCCTCAATAAGTTTTTCCGCCGCGTCTCTGTCTCCTTTTTTTGCAAGCAGTATGGTGTCGGTCATCTCGCTGTTCATTTGACCTGCTTTCTGCAGATTATTCTGCGCCGCATCGTGACGGTCGTCCCCTTTCCCGCCGTTGAGCGCACCTTGACCTTGTCCATAAAGCTCTCCATGATAGTGAAGCCCATACCGCTGCGCTCGTCGCCTCCGGTGGTGAACATAGGCTCTCGGGCCTTATTAATATCCGCTATACCGACGCCCTTGTCTTTGACGACTATCTCCAGCGTATTCTCCGGGAGTATACGCGCTTTCATAAGCACGACGCCCAGCTTGTCCGGATAGGCGTGGACAATACAGTTGGTCACAGCCTCGCTGACGGCGGTTTTGATATCGCCCAGCTCCTCAAGTGTAGGATCCAGCTGCGCGGCAAAGCAGCCGGCAACGTTGCGGGCGAAGCTCTCATTGACGGAACTGCTGGGAAATTCGACTTTTATGTAGTTCATGCTCTTCATACACACAACTCCTTTCACTTGGAATAGACCTTTACGACGCGGTCTATTCCCGCGGCATCCAGCACTCGCAGAGCCTGTCCCTCACAGTTTTCCACCCATGTCCTCCCCCCGACATCGGTCATGTGCTTGTTTGTTCTCAGAATCACGGCAATGCCCGAGCTGTCCATAAAGCTGAGGCCGCCCATATCGAGGATACACTCTCTGGGCAGGTTCTCGTCTATGAGTGCGTCTATACTCGACATCACTCCTCTGGCCACATTGTGATCCAGTTCGCCGCTGAGCAGTATACGCATCCTGCCGTTCTTTTTTTCACAGAAAACTTTCATACGATCACCTATTCAAAAGTAAAATGACACCTCAGGATATATCCTGTGGTGTCATTTTATTGTATCTACTTTAATTATTCAGTCGAAAGACGTCGCCGATTTTGATCATCCCAACTTTTTGAGGCTCTCTGTCAGATTTTCAATGAGCGCCTTGGCCCTGTCCGCTCGCTCACGCTCCTGGGCAACGACCTTTTCCGGTGCGTTGGCGAGGAATTTCTCGTTGTTGAGTTTCTTCATCTGCCCATCGAATTCCTTCTGTGCCTTTAAAAGCTCTCTCTGGATACGCTCGCGCTCCTTGGCGAGGTCTACAAGCTCTTCCATGGGCATAAACATCTTCGCGTCACCTGTGACAACTGAGACCATACCTTCAACATCGGCCGGAACCTCTGTCGTTACAGTGACCCTGCTGCCGTATGCCAGCTTCATCATATAAGGTATCCCGCTCTCAAAAACCCCGGTCTTTTCCGTAACTACTATGATATTGGCCTTTCTGGCGGGCGGCACATTCATCTCGGCGCGGCGGCTGCGGATCGCCCCTATCGCGTTCATGACCGCCTCAAAGTCCGCCTCGTCCTCCGGGAAAGACAGCTCGGCGCTGTAGGTCGGGTAGCTGCAGAGCATCAGCATATCTCCCTCGTGCGGAAGCGCCTGCCATATCTCCTCTGTTATAAAGGGCATGAACGGGTGCAGCAGCTTCAGCATCTCTTCAAGTACATATAGCAATACCTTTTGGGCCGCTATTTTGCTCTCCTCATCTTCGCCGCTTAAACGCGGCTTTGTAAGCTCGATATACCAGTCGCAGTAGCTGTCCCAGATGAAGTCGGAGACCTTCTGTGCGGCCACGCCGAGTTCAAACTTGTCCATATTTTCCGTGACCTCTGCTATGACCCGGTTGAGCTTTGAGAGTATCCACTTGTCCTCCGTCTCCAGCTTTTCGGGAAGCTCGCAGCTGTCGATGCTGAGGTTCATCATTACAAAGCGGGAGGCGTTCCAGATCTTGTTGGCAAAGTTGCGCATCGCCTCGCAGCGCTCAGTGTAAAAGCGCATGTCGTTGCCGGGGCTGTTGCCGGTAATGAGGTTGAAGCGCAGCGCGTCGCAGCCGTATCTGTCTATCATATTGAGCGGGTCGATACCGTTGCCGAGGGACTTGGACATCTTTCTGCCCTTGTCGTCGCGGATAAGTCCATGGATCAGAACAGTGTGGAAAGGAGTCTGCTCTGTGTGCTCGCAGCCGGAGAAGATCATGCGGGAGACCCAGAAAAAGATTATGTCATAGCCGGTGACGAGAACGTCCGTCGGATAGAAATAGGCCAGATCGGGGGTCTTTTCCGGCCAGCCGAGAGTTGAAAACGGCCAGAGAGCCGAGGAAAACCACGTGTCCAAAACGTCGGGATCGCGCCAAATATTTTTGCTGTGGCATTTTTCGCACTCTGTCGCGTCCTCGCGGGAAACGGTTATATGGCCGCAGTCGGCGCAGTACCACGCTGGGATCTGATGTCCCCACCATAGCTGTCGTGAGATACACCAGTCGTGGACGTTTTCCATCCAGTTAGTATAGGTCTTCGTGAAGCGCTCGGGGACAAACTTTGTCTCACCGTCCTCGACAACGCGTATTGCATCCTTAGCCAGAGGCTCCATTTTGACGAACCACTGGGCGGAGATAAGCGGCTCAACGTCGCTGTGGCAGCGGTAGCAGGTGCCCACATTGTGCTGGTGGTCTTCGACCCTGACAAGATAGCCCTGCTCCTCCAAGTCCTTTACTATCACTTTACGGGCCTCGTAGCGGTCAAGGCCCTGATACTTGCCGCCCAGCTCGTTTACCTTGCCGTTGTCGTCCAGCACGCGTATGACCTCAAGATCGTGCCGCAGGCCGACCTCAAAGTCGTTGGGGTCATGTGCCGGGGTCATCTTGACGCAGCCGGTGCCGAATTCCATCTCGACATAATCATCGGCGACTATGGGCATCTCCCTGCCGACAAGCGGGAGAATACAGGTCTTGCCGACTATGTCCTTATAGCGATCGTCCGCCGGATTGACTGCAACGCC
>JAAYCC010000043.1 GCA_012729875.1 Clostridiales bacterium
AGGGCAAATATTTTTTTGTTTTCATAGATATACTCTGTCGATTGCTCGATATAAGCCAACAGACTCACGGGATGATTTTCACTCGGAAAGGAGGCGTCATAAAAGCTGCCAAGCTGCCCGAATACTTCGTTTTCTATATTCTCATACAGATCATATATGTCTCTATAATGAAGGTAAAACGTCCCCCGTCCGATATCGGCAAGCTCAGAAATTTCTGCAACCGTAATGTTGTTGATGCTTTTTCTCTCAAGAAGGCGTAAAAACGCCTCTTTGATAGCGCTCCTTGTCTTAACAGTACGTCTGTCTCCCATTTTTAAACCCTCTGTTTCTGTACAGTTTTTCTGCTGTGTTTATAAATGGACATATAAAGATCAATTGCCGATTGTATGTTTAATTAATTATATAATAATATACATATGTATATTAGTCAACGCGAGTTCAGTAAGGTTATTAAATCGGCGGGCATAACTGTGGATGGGAGGTACTCTTATGCAAAATACGCAGAAAAAAGTACGCACCGGGAAAATATTGCTTATAATTGCGGCTGTTTTAATTGTCGCGGTCATTGCAATCGGCCTTATTTATCGCAACGAAGTAAAAACTATCGGCAGCATAGAGAAAGAAGACGAATACGGCTTTTACACAATGGAGTATAAAAGCGACTACTGCTTTGATGACTTTTTGGATGTAGGGGCAAGTAATGACAAAGAGTTAATTCAATTTGTGATCAGTAAGCTTTTGAAAGGCATTCCAGCCAAAATCAACGAAACAGACTTGAGCTGCAGCACCTTCAAAGCCGATACGCCCAACGGCGAGTTTGTTTTTGGAAGAAATTTTGATATGGACTACTCTCCGAGCATGCTTGTACATACCAAACCGGATGGTGGCTACGAGAGTATATCTATGGTCAATCTCGCGTTTTTGGGATATACCGAGGAGCACATGCCGAACGGCTTTTTTAGCAGTATCGCAGCGCTTGCCGCTCCCTATGCTCCCCTTGACGGTATAAATGAGAAGGGCTTATCGGTAGGCATTCTGTTGCTGCCGGACAAAGCCACGGATCAGAAAACCGACAAAATCGACATTACCAGCACAACGGCAATACGGCTTTTGCTGGACAGGGCCGCGACGGTCGACGAGGCGATTGCGCTGCTCAAAAAATATGATATGCATGACTCGGGAGATGCCTGTTATCATTATCAGATTGCCGACGCCAATGGGAAAAGCGTTGTTGTCGAATATGTTGATAATGTGATACAGGTGCTGAACGCGGAAACGAATTATCAGGCGTGTACCAATTTTTATTTGTCTGCCGGCAAGAAGCACGGTATAGGCGAAGGGCAGGACCGCTATGAAACCCTTATGACGACATTGCAAAAACAAAACGGTATCGTAAGTGTGAAGGATGCAATGAATTTACTCGAATCGGTAAAATTGCTTGACTCTCTGGATGAAAAATCCCGAATCCTCTATAACACTCAATGGAGCTCAGTGTATAACAACACACAAAAAAGCCTGGATATATGTATCGGCATGAAATACGATAACGTATACCATTTTTCTGTCGATTAGATCCCCGCAGGACGGACAGATTGAATTCATTCCACGAAGTCCGGATTGTTTTATGTCCTCACCTATAAATGGCACAAGTCCGCAAACCCCCAGACAGATTTAGGGTTTGCGGACTTTTTGTGCCGGTATCAGCTCTGAGTATGTAATTTTTCATACTCCGCTTCAACGATTTCTTTTCGGTGCGGATTTCCCCTGAAACGCCGCGGAACTTATCAACTCACTTATTTTAATTTCTGCGGCTCAACACTTCCTGTGCCGCAAGCACAATATCCCCACTCGACATTGCAAATTTGTCAATCAGGAATTTTTGATCTCCCACTTCCCCGAAATGGTCGCGGGCTCCTATCCTTTTCATCGGAACGGGGCAGTGTTCCGCCAAGACCTCGGCAACCGCCGAGCCAAGTCCGCCGATGATATTGTGGTTTTCAGCCGTAACAATAGCGCCTGTTTTGGACGCGCTGGCGCATATGAGCTCCGCGTCGACCGGTTTTATAGTGAACATGTCTATGACCTCTGCGTCTATGTACATTGCGCTGAGCATCTCCGCGGCATGGAGCGCCTCAAAGACCTCCAGCCCCGAGGCAATGATCGTTACGTCCCGCCCCTCCCTGAGGACAACGCCTTTTCCAATTTTGAAGTCCTGCCGTTCATCGTAATATGTACCCTTGAACTTTCTCGGAAACCGGGTATATGTCATCCCGTATTCCTCCGACGTCTCTTTAAGGATAAAGCGGAGCAAATTCGGCTCCGCGACGTCAAAGATCTTCATCTCCGGAAATGCGCGGAAAACAGCGACGTCCTCCAGCGGCATGTGAGTTCCACCATTGGATTGTGCAGAAACGCCCGGATCGGAGCCTATTATTTTAACATTTGCACGGTTGTAGCAGCCTGACAAAAACACCTGGTCCGCGCAGCGCCTTGTTGAAAAGGTCCCAAAGCTGTGGACAAACGGGATCTTCCCCTTGACGGACAAGCCCGCGGCCACGCCCACCATGTTAGCCTCCATAATTCCCACATCAATTGCCTGCTCGGGTTTTTCGGCAATCAGCTTACTTGTTCCGATGGCGCCGGACAGATCGGCATCCAGATACATTATATCGGGATCGCTGTCCATCAGCTCGAAAAGTGTTTCCGAAAAGACCTTGCGAAGCTCCACGTCCCCTGTTTTAATTTTCTGCATTTCGGCACCCTCTTATCTGATCTCGCTTTTCATCCAATTCTCTCAATATTTCCTCAAGCTCGTCCTTGCCGACAGCCACGGAGTGGCAGTTTGCCATTTTCGTGTACCTTTTTATACCGGCTCCCTTGACCGTATGCAGCACAATGGCCGACGGCCTTCCCTTTTCTGCTTTTGCCGACATAATTGCGTTGTAAATCTGTTCGGTATCGTTTCCGTCTTCAACCGTAATAGCATTGAATCCAAACGACTCAAACTTCTTTTCGATGCTGCCCAGGCGGCATATTTGTTCTGTCGTCCCGTCCAACTGTTTTCCGTTTGCATCAACAAAGGTAATGAGATTACTGA
>JAAYCC010000247.1 GCA_012729875.1 Clostridiales bacterium
AAAGTTATACTATTTTATTATCCGAATATCAGGCAGACTGACTAAAAATTTTGAATACAAAAAAAGATGATTTGACATTCCAAACGATGAATAATAAACTGAATACAGATAGCTGTTGCAATTTAATGTCTTACTTTACTCAGTTCTGGACAGGAAAAACAAAAAGAACCGTAAAAAACAGAAGCGAGGAGGAAAGGTATGCGAGAAAAAATAGCGAAGCTCATAAACCTGATACGAGGTATGGAAGATGCGCCCGTAAAAGAGACCCATCCCGAATACTACGGGCTCGAATGCGTTGTAACAGACGACATGGCCGATGTGGCGCTGGGTATGAGGCTAAGAGAGTATATGGGCGTACCCGAGATAGCCAAGAACTGTGGTAAATCGGAGGAAGAGACCCACGATCTTTTGCTTCAGCTTGAGGATGTGGGCGTCATTGAGTCAAAGGTCGAGAACGGCGTTGAAGAATTTGTGCTGATAATTTTCGTACCCGGCGTTTTTGAGCTTATGGTTACCAACAGCACGCAGGTGGAGAAATATCCCCAAATCGGAAGAGCTTTTGAGGAGTACACAAAAATAAGAATGGGCAAGCTCGTGCCAAACGTACCGCGCGGCTACGGTCCCATGCGAGTAATACCGGTCCAGACCGCTATCGACGGAACGAGCAGAGTCGCCTCCTACGAGGAACTCAGCTATTGGCTGGACAAATATGATCCCAGTATAGGCGTAACGGACTGTGAGTGCCGTATTACAAGACGCATCATGGGCGAGGGCTGCGGACACCTTGAAAAGGACATGTGCATAATGGTCGGCCACACCGCCGAGTCCTGCATACGCACCGGCAAAGCCAGAAGGATTACAAAGCAGGAGGCGCTGGATATACTCAAGACGGCGGAAGAGAACGGCCTTATGCATCAGGTCACGAATATCGATGGGACCGACAAGATATTCGGTATCTGCAACTGCTGCCGTTGCTCATGTCTGGCGCTTAGAACTTCCCAGTACTTTAACACTCCTAATCTGTCGAACAACAACTTTGTAGCCAGAATCGACGCAGAAAAATGTACCGCCTGCGGTCAGTGCGTTGAGACCTGCCCCGGCGATGCTCTGAGAATGGGACAGAAGATCTGCGCCAAGGAAATTCCAGAGTCCCCGGAGCGAATCACCCCCGACGATCACGAGTGGGGCAGAGACAAGTGGGATGTCGATTACCGCGACAACAGGCACACGATCGATCAGATGGGTACGTCTCCCTGCAAGACGACCTGCCCGGCGCACATTGCCGTACAGGGTTACATAAAGCTTGCGGCCCAGGGCAAATATATGGAGGCGCTTGAGCTGATCAAGAAGGAGAACCCGCTGCCCGCGGTCTGCGGAAGGATCTGCCCGCACCCCTGCGAGGACGACTGTACGCGCGGCTGCTTTGACGATCCCGTCGCTATAGACGACATCAAGCGCTTTATTGCCGATCAGGAGCTCAGGGCTGAGAACCGCTTTATACCAAAGAAGCTCCATGATTACAGCGATAAAAAGGTCGCCATCATCGGCTCGGGTCCTGCCGGCCTCTCCTGCGCATACTATCTTGCGCTGGACAACTACTCCGTCACGGTCTTTGAGAAGGAGGAAAAGCTAGGCGGCATGCTGACGCTCGGTATCCCGAGTTTCCGTCTGGAGAAGGATGTTGT
>JAAYCC010000248.1 GCA_012729875.1 Clostridiales bacterium
CCCACGGCGCGCAGTATCGCAATTCCGGCTCTGACCTCCTGGGCGGGGTCGGCAGTCAGAGACACACGAATGGTGTCTCCTATGCCGTCCAGAAGAAGCGCTCCGATGCCGGCCGAGGACTTCACAATGCCCATATACGGCGTTCCCGTCTCCGTGACGCCGATATGCAGCGGGTATTCTGTCATGGCAGACATCATACGGTATGCCGCAACTGTCTCCCCGACGTCAGATGATTTGAGAGATATGCAGATATCGCCAAAATTTTCGTCTTCAAGCATATGGACGTGGCGCAGTGCGCTCTCGCAGAGGGCGCGGGGCGTACGCCCGTATTTTTGCATAAGGTCCTTTTCCAGGCTTCCGCTGTTTACGCCTATCCTTATGGGTATGCCGTTCGCCCGGCAGGCGTCGGCAACAAGCTTTACCTTGTCTTTGCCGCCGATGTTTCCGGGGTTTATACGTATCTTGTCAAAGCCGGCGTCGACGGCGGCAATGGCCAGTCTGTAGTTGAAATGGATGTCCGCCACAAGCGGGATGTCGCAGTTTCTGCGTATCTCCGGCAGAGCCGCAGCCGCCTTTTCGTCCGGCACCGCCAGGCGCACGATATCGCAGCCCGCCGCCGCAAGCGACTGGATCTGCTCTATGGTCGCTTCGGCGTCGCCCGTCTTGGTACAGCACATTGACTGCACCGAGACGGGCGCTCCCCCTCCGACGTAAACGCCTCCAACCTTTATCTGTTTTGTTGTGTTACGGTCCATAGACTGCTCCTAATCAAACAGCTTCATTATGTCGCTGACCATGACCACCGCCATTAGTCCCAGAAGGAGCACAAGACCTCCCGCGTGGATATAAGCTTCGTATTTGGGATCGAACTTCTTTTTCGATATTCTCTCCACAATCGCAGTGACGACGAGAAACAGCACCCTCCCCCCGTCCAGTGCGGGAATGGGAAGCAAATTCATGACAGCAAGGTTTATGGCAATGAACGCCGCAAGATAGAAGATGCTGAAAAACGCAGACGAAACGCTCTCGGAGGTCTCGCCCACCTCGTTTATCATACCGACGATGCCCACGGGTCCGGAGAGATCACGCAGACCGACGGCGCCCGATATAAGGTCAGAGAGTCCCATCCAGACCATCCGCACGAAGTCCTGGGCGCAATACCACGAGTTGCGTATTCCGTCCCAGAAGGTCCGATTCTGGCCCACATCAAAAACGAAGCCGTATTTCATAACGGTTTTGCCGTTTAAGGTGTACTCAACTGCCTTAAGTTCAAAATCCCTGAGCTCGACCTTCTCGCCGTCACGTATGACTACGATGTCGTATACATCGTCATTGCCGCGGCTCAAAAGCATGGGCACATTGCTGGAAAAGAACACCCTGTGTCCGTCGATCTCGTAAAACGTGTCCCCATCCATGAGCTTATCCTCTCCCACATAGGGACAGCCGTCAAAAAAGCCGGATATGGTCGGCGCGATAAAGTTCTGGGAGCGGGGCACAATAAACAGCAAAACAATAAAGCCCGTCAGAAAATTCATAAAAGCGCCCGCCACAAGGATTATGAGACGTTTCCACCACTTCTGGTTGACGAATGCTCTGGGGTCATCTGAATCTCCCTCGTCCTCGTTCATGGCGCAGTAGCCTCCGATGGGCAGCGCCCGCAGGGCATAGAGTGTCTCCTCTCCCTGCTTTTTAAGCAGCGCCGGGCCCATACCCACGGAGAACTCCTCTACCTTGACGCCGAACATCTTGGCCGCGAGAAAGTGCCCCAATTCGTGGGTCGCTATCAAAAAACCGAAAATCAGTATAGCTAGAACGATATACATAGAAACACCTCAATACCTGCGGAAAGCCTCCGCAACAAAACGCCTTGCCGCCGAATCCGCGGCCGTCAGCTCGTCGAGTGTCGGTCTGCCGCCTCCCGCTACGGACGTGACCGCGTCCGACACGATATCATATATGGCGTTGAACGCCAGTTTTCCCTCCAGAAACAGCCCCACTGCAGCCTCGTTTGCCGCGCTCATGACCGCGGGAAAGGTCCCTCCGCGTCCTGCGCAGTCCATTGCGAGCTTCAGGCAGGGGGTCTTTTCATAATCCGGCTCCTCAAAGGTCAGCTTCCCAAGCCTGAAAAAGTCCGGCGCCGAAACGCCGCCCGCCCCGCGGGAGGGGTAGGTCAGAGCGTACTGGATTGGCAGCGTCATGCTGGGCACTCCCATCTGCGCCATGACGCAGCCGTCCTCATACTCCACCATGGAGTGTATTATGCTCTCCGGATGGATTATGACCCGGATCTGCTCCGGAGAAACGGAGAACAGATGCATGGCCTCGATAAATTCCAATCCCTTGTTCATGAGAGTGGCGCTGTCAACGCTGATCTTTGCGCCCATGCTCCAGTTGGGGTGAGCCACTGCCTGGGCGGGAGTGACGTCCTCAAGCTCA
>JAAYCC010000249.1 GCA_012729875.1 Clostridiales bacterium
ATCAGGTCATGGCGCCTCTGGACTATGAGATGGCCCAGCTCCTGCATGAGAACATTGTGGAGAACGGCGTGGAGCTTATCCTTGGCGACGGTGTGGATAGCTTTACCGACAACGTCGGCGCCGTTGATATCACCCTTAAGAGCGGTAAAAAGGTCTCTGCGGAGCTTGTCATACTGTCGATAGGCGTGCGGCCCAACGGAGAGCTTGCACAGAGTGCGGGACTTGAAATGAATGCCCGAGGCGGCATTATCACTGATGACCGCCTGCGCACCTCCGACCCGAATATCTACGCGGTCGGGGACGTCATTGAGGTGGATGACTTTATCTTTAAGGACCGAACAATGGTACCTCTGGCAGGACCCGCCAATAAGCAGGGGAGGATCGCCGCGGACAATATTGCGGGGGGCGATGAGCGCTACGAGGGCACAATGGGCACATCTGTCGCCAAGGTGTTCGACCTGACCGCAGCCTCTGCCGGAGCCAACGAAAAGGCGCTTGTCAGGCGCGGAATGACAAAGGGAAAAGATTACGAAAGTATAACAATAACCCAAAACTCCCATGCGGGCTACTATCCGGGCGCGGTGCCGATGACCGTAAAGCTGCTTTTCGCCGCCGACGGCAGCCGTATTTTCGGCGCGCAGATAGTCGGGCGTGACGGCGTTGACAAGCGCATAGACACTATATCCGTGGCCATTCGCCTGGGCGCGCGACCCGCAGACCTTGAGAAGCTGGAGCTGGCCTATGCTCCGCCCTATTCCTCCGCCAAGGACCCCGTGAATATGGCGGGCTTTGTCGCGGGAAATCTCCTCACCGGCAAGGTCAGGTTCTCGGACTGGGACATTGTCGAAAACAATCCTGATGCCGTCCTGCTGGACGTCAGGGAGAGCGCGGAGCTGATGGCCTTCTCTCTGCCGGGAGCGGTGCATATCCCCCTGGGGGAGCTGCGCGGCAGACTTTCTGAGCTTGACAGGGGCAAAGAGATAATAATATTCTGTGCTATAGGCGTCCGCGCCTATAACGCTGCGCGAATACTTGTTCAGAACGGCTTTGAGAGGGTACTTGTCTATCCCGGCGGCGCGAGGTTTTATCAGTCTACACACTTCAGAAAGAGCGATATGACTATAGACAGTAAGCTGCCTGTTTCCGACAGCGGCTATGTTGAGACCCGTAATGCCCCGGCCGTATCGATGCGGCTGGACTGCAGCGGAATGCAGTGCCCCGGACCGATCATGAAGGTATTTGAGACCGCCAAGGAATTGAATGACGGCGATATAATCGAGGTTTCGGCCTCCGACCCGGGCTTTGCACGCGACATAGTCGCATGGTGCAGGCGAACCGGCAATACGCTGGTATCCAACGAGCGCCGCGGCGGCGACTATGTCGCGCTTGTGAAAAAGGGCTCGGCCGAGAGAGCGCCCGAGGGTGTTAAAGTGAGTTCGGACGGGAAGACGATCATCGTGTTCTCCGGAGATCTCGACAAGGTGCTTGCGGCTTTCATTATTGCAAACGGCGCGGCCGCAATGGGGAGACCCGTGACCATGTTCTTTACCTTCTGGGGACTCAATGTGCTTAGAAAGCCAGAGAAGCAGAGAGTACAAAAGACCCCGATGGAGAAAATGTTCGGCTCCATGATGCCCAGAGGAACAGGAAAGCTGAAGCTGTCCAAAATGAACATGGCAGGCATGGGCACCGCCATGATGAAAAAGATCATGAACGATAAAAACGTGGATTCCCTTGATGAGCTCATAAAAAAGGCGATCGCGGCGGGCGTCAAAATAGTTGCCTGCACCATGAGTATGGACGTTATGGGCATAAAAGAGGAGGAACTCATAGAGGGCGTTGAACTCGGCGGTGTGGGAGCATACCTCGGAGACGCCGAGGAATCAAATGTCAATCTGTTCATCTGATTATCTTAATAAATCCCGGCAAAGAGCGGAAGCAAAAATTTTGCTTCCGCTCTCATTTTACAAGGATTTAACACGGCTGCTCTTTTACATTTAACCTGACTTTTATAACATGAGCTTGTAAAGCAAAGGAGAATACAGTTACATAAAGGAGACGAAATATGAAAAAACTTACGTGTGTCGCACTAGCTGCCGTTATGGCTTTTGGCCTTTTGGCCGGATGCGGAGAACAGAGCCCTGCGGCTTCGGACGGTTCAAAGGCAAACAGCGGGCTCTCAGGCTCGGTCGCGACTGACGGCTCTACCTCGATGGAAAAAGTTATAGGCTCTCTGGGCGAGGCCTTCATAGCCCAAAACCCCGGCGTAAACTTTACATATAACCCCACAGGCTCCGGCAGCGGCATTACGGCCGTCAGTGAGGGACGCTGTGACATCGGCCTTTCCAGCCGCGCCCTGAAGGACGGGGAAAAGGCGCTTGGTCTTGCAGGAACGGTTCTCGCCTATGACGGCATCGCAATAGTCGTAAACAACGGCAACCCCGTTGCGGA
>JAAYCC010000250.1 GCA_012729875.1 Clostridiales bacterium
CTTATACCACTACGAGGAGTATAAAATGCGGCTTGACAAATATCTCAAAGTTTCAAGGCTCATCAAGCGCCGCACGGTGGCCAATGAGGCCTGTGACGGTGGGCGGGTGACGGTTAACGGCAAAGTTTCCAAGGCGTCTTATGAAGTCAGGATAGGCGACATTATCGAGATCCGCTTCGGGCAGCGCGCCGTAAAGGTGGAGGTACTGGAGATAGCGGATGCAGTCGCAAAAACCGATGCCGCCGCTATGTACCGGGAGATAGTATAATTTTTTTTCGTTTTGCATGTTCCGCTAATAAGCGCATGTGCTGCCTCTCAGCCAGGGACATATTTGATACAGTTTAATACATAAGCAACAGGGATAATACAACTTTCCTGTTGCTTATTTTTTGCGGGGAAATTGCGGAACAATATTTTCTCGTTTGTCAAGGAGTTTTTTGTCAAAGAAGAGGCTGTTCTGGCAAATAAATGTTTTATGTAAACCAAACTATGAATTGTTTGTACGTAATTGATGAGGAGGGGATGTTGAAAAGTCTGTTGACAATGTTCAAAACCGTTGATTATTAAGGAATTTTGGTTTTTCTGAAATATTGACAAATGTTCACCATATTTGAATATAAAAATTTTGAGTGAATACTCGTCAACCAAGTTACAAATGTTAGATGGGTGATTAAAACTGTAACAGTAATAAGCGGTTGGTCTCCGCCATATTGTGAAATAAAAGTAAATGGACAAGGAGAGAGGAGACCTGTCATGAAAAAACTGATAACCGCCGTTCTCATCGCGGCAATTCTGAGCGTTCCCGCATATGCCGTAGACACGCTCAGCGAGGACGCCATATCAATACCTGTTCCCTCGGCGCTGCTTATGGAGAAAAGCAGCGGGGAGGTCATCTATGCTAAAAATGCCTATGAGCATCTGACGCCTGCCAGTATTACAAAGATAATGACGCTTCTGCTGGTGATGGAAGAGATTGAAGCGGGGCGTCTGACCGAGCAGGATCTTGTGACTTGCTCGAGCCACGCCGCATCCATGGGCGGCAGCCAGATATGGCTCGAGGAGGGCGAACAGCTGACCGTGGGCGAGATGCTGAAAGCGGTGTCTGTAGTGTCTGCCAACGACTGTGCGGTGGCTCTTGCGGAGCACATAGCCGGATCGGAAGAGAGCTTTGTCGCGCGGATGAATGAGCGTGCGTCCCAGCTGGGCATGAACGACACAAACTTTGTTGACTGCACGGGACTTACAGACGATGAGAACCACTACACCTGTGCCTTTGATGTGGCGGTTATGTCGCGTATGCTCATCCGCCACGACGAAATTAAAAAATACACTACCATATGGATGGACTCTCTTAGAAACGGAGAATCACAGCTTGTAAACACAAACAGGCTGGTGAGGTTTTACAACGGCGCCACAGGCCTTAAAACCGGCTTTACGAACAAGGCGATGTACTGCCTCTCGGCCACAGCTGAGAGAGACGGTACGGAGTATATCGCGGTAGTTATGCACGCGGCTACCACAGATGAGCGCTTTGAGAGTGCTAAGACACTTCTTAACTATGCTTTTGCCAATTACACGGTCTGCTCGCTCAGAAGTCCCGACGCGCTTCCTCCGGTTCCTGTATCGCTTGGCGAGACAGACTGCGTTCAGCCTGTATATCTCGGAGAGGAGGGAATGCTGATTGAAAAGACCGCGCTGGGCGAACTGCGGTATGAGGCGTTTCTTCCGGAGAGCATAAATGCTCCGGTATATGAGGGTGACATCATAGGCGAGATGATCATATACTCCGGAGAATCGGAGCTTGTCCGCGTTGAGCTGGCGGCCTCCAACGATGTGGCGCGTCTGACGGTCGGGAAGCTGTATGGCAGGCTTTTGTGTAAGCTTTTTGGTGGATGAACTCCACTTTATAGCAAAAAACCGCCAGAATTTGCAGTCTTCTTCCCACTAAGGCGGCAGAATTAACAAATATTGCTTGAATTATATCAGACCTTGTATTACAATTAATAGCCAAAGAAAGTCACTGGCATTACCAAAGAAACGAGGATCAACATTTATGGTAAAGGTAGATTTGACCGGAGCGAGAGAGTTCTTTTGCGACGAAGGACCGGATTATGCCCGGGTATCCGATGCGCACAGGACTTTGGCCGAGCGTACGGGCGAGGGCTCTGAGTTTACCGGCTGGATGGACCTGCCTTCCCGCACTATCGGAACAGAGCTAAAGGCGATTTTATCTGCTGCCTCAAAAATAAAAAAGAATTCCGAGGCCCTCGTTGTTATTGGCATAGGCGGGTCCTATCTAGGCGCCCGCGCCGCAATCGAGTTTATCAAATCTCCAAACTACAATCTTTTGCCGAAAGAGACGCCAGACATTTACTTTGCCGGTAACGGACTGTCCGCCTCGGCTATGAGCGAGATCATTGAACTTCTCGGCGATCGTGACTTTTCGATAAACGTTATATCCAAATCCGGCGGAACACTGGAGCCGGCCGTGGCGTTTAGGGTCTTCAAGGAAATCCTTGAAAAAAAATATGGCTCCGCCGCAAAAAAACGCATTTACGTCACTACGGACGCAGAGAGGGGCGTTCTCCATGATATGGCGGTCAGCGAGGGCTGGGAACGCTTCGTGATCCCGGATGACGTTGGCGGCAGATATTCCGTTCTCTCGGCTGTGGGGCTTTTGCCAATGGCCGTGGCGGGCATAGACATTGGCCGCGTTTTAAGCTGTGCGGCAAGCGAGATGGATCGGTATAACCTTCGCTCCCAGGAAAACCCCGTGTGGCTGTATGCAGGCGCAAGACAGCACCTCTATCAAAAAGGGAGGACTATAGAGATACTTTCCAGCTACGAGCCGTATTTTCGCTATACTGCGGAGTGGTGGAAGCAGCTTTTTGGTGAAAGCGAGGGAAAAAACGGAGTGGGTATTTTCCCGGCATATGCAGAATACAGTGCGGATCTGCACTCAATGGGACAGTATATCCAGGATGGACCCCGCAGACTTATGGAGACCGTCGTGAGCATCGAAAAGACCGGCTCCCTGTTGAAAGTGCCTTTTGAGCTTGGAGACAGGGACGGGCTTAACTATCTTGCGGGATGCGAGTTTGAAGACATATCAAGAACCGTTGCCCGAGCCGTTGCTCAGGCGCATATTAAGGGTGAAGTGCCGAATATCTCTATCACCGTTCCCGAGAGAAATGAGGATGGCTTTGCCTCTCTGGTCTGCTTTTTTGAAATGTCCTGTGCCATATCTGCATATATTTCCGGTGTAAACCCGTTTAACCAGCCGGGAGTCGAGGCATATAAGAAAAATATGTTCAAACTTCTGAAAAAGGAATAACAGACAAAACTCAAATTTACAAATTGTTTTAATTGCCGCCTTGAAGTCGGATATGAGCTATGCTAGAATTAAGAAAGGGAAGAGATGTCCAACAGAGATTAAATAATACATATAAAGGAGTGTGGTTACATTGGTTAAGTTAATCATGGGGCCGAAGGGAACCGGTAAAACAAAGGCTCTTGTTGAGCTTGTAAAGCAGGCTACAGAAAAGGAAAACGGCAGCGTAGTGTGTATTGAGAAGGACAAAAACCTGACCTTTGACGTACCCTACACCGCGCGTCTCATCCATGCAAGCGACTATAATTTCGGTTCTATGGAATTCTTTGAGGGATTCATCAGCGGTCTCCATGCGGCAAACTATGACATAACCCACGTTTTTATCGACAACCTTTTAAAAATGTTCGATGAAGCCATTGATATAAAGACGCTCGCAAAGATCCTCGATACTCTCGACGCTTTCGGCGAAAAAGAGGGCATTAGCTTTACAGTTACCGCCACCGGAGACCCAGAAACAGCCGGAGACGACGTCAAAAAATACCTCTGACCCTTAAAATATGGTGGGCCGACGCAAAAAAGTTTGCGTCGGCCCGTTTTTAGTTGACTGATAACTAGATATTAGAGTAAAATGAAAATCAGACTATGGTTTTTTGGGACAAGTATGGTTTGGGAGAGCGTGACATGGGGAACTTCAAAATTGAAAAGAAATATCTCTATTGGGGTTTGACGGCCTTTTTGGTTATCATTGCCTGTATTGCGTTTTATTCGATAATACAGCATTGGAGCGGTATCCGGGCGGCGGTCAAGTCGCTTTTCAAAATACTCAGCCCTTTTATATGGGGCGCTGCGCTGGCGTATCTTCTGACTCCGATCGTACGAGTGTTCCAGGAGGAACTGTTCCAGCCTTTGGGTATGAGAATCAACAGGGGGGACGTAACCAAGGCGCGAAAGTTCGGCCGAGGTATGGCCATTACCTTTGCGATCATTCTAATGATTGCGCTTATCTCCGTGCTGATCTATCTCATAATACCGCAGCTGTATGAGAGTCTTGAGAGCCTGGTTACCAATATTTCGGGGAGTATTGAAAAACTCCAGAAATGGGCGGACAGGTGGCTTGAGAATTACCCTATTCTTGAGACAAACTTTTCCGACGTGCTTGACGATATCAGCGGCTCCTTTACAAAGTGGGTAAAGGAGACTCTGTTGCCGCAGATGACCACAATAATATCAAGCGTTTCAACAGGCGTTATCAACGTAGTCAAGGCTCTTGCTAACATAGTAATAGCGACTGCCGTATCCATATATATCATGTACAGCCGTGAAAAATTCACAGCGCAGGCGAAGAAAATAATGTACTCTATCTTTACCCCGAGGTATTCAAGAAAGATTTTAAATGTCCTCCGCTTTACAGACAGGGCTTTCATGGGCTTTTTCAGCGGTAAACTTCTGGACTCTCTGCTCATTGGCATTATATGCTATATCGCCTGCCTGATAATAGGAATCAAAGACTCCGTCTTAATTGCGGTCATAGTCGGTATCACGAATATAATTCCGGTATTCGGCCCTTTCATTGGCACAGTTCCGTCCGCTCTCATTGTTCTCATGTACTCGCCGATAAAGTGTCTGATATTTGTTATTTTCATTATAGTGCTGCAGCAGTTTGACGGGAATTTTCTCGGTCCGAAGATCCTCGGCAGCAAGACCGGACTCAGCGGCTTTTGGGTTCTGTTTTCAATAATAGTGGGCGCTGGGCTGTTCGGGCCGATCGGTATGATTATCGGCGTACCTCTGTTTGTAGTCTTCGCGGCGGGTATAAAGTCACTTGTCAACAATAAGCTCAAAAGACACGGTCTGCCGGTAAATATAGACATATACGACGGCCTGGACTATATAGACCCGGAGACAAACAAACCGGTCAAAAAGACTTACGCCGGAAATGCGAATATTGCTGCCGGTAAAATTCTGACAGAAAAAGAGAAAGAAGATAAAAGCGCTGAGGACAAGTAAAGTCCTCAGCGCAATACGGTATATAGACGCTCTCTTGCATCGTGTATGCCGTCGCAAAGGGCGGCTATCTCGTCCTCAGTGGTATATCGCGAAAGCCCAATACGAAGCGCACCGTCGATGATGTCGGGGGAACAGCCCGCCGCCTCGAGTACATAACTCCTGCCGCCCTTCTTGCAGGCAGAGCTTTTCGAAACGAAGACTCCCCGCGCCTCGAGAAAGTTCATCATGACCTCGCTCTTATATCCGGGCAGAGAAATGCTGAGGATGTGCGGCGCGTCTGAGACCAGTACCCTAAGACCCTCGTTTTCGGCTGTGAGCCTTTCGACTGCAAGAGCCTTCAGCCCGGCCATTTTCGATATTGACTCGTCCATGCTTTTTTTACCGAGCTCTGCTGCGACACCGAAAGCGGCGATTTGCGGCAAGGGCTCCGTACCCGAACGTCGTCCCTGTTCCTGCCCGCCGCCCAAGATGAGCGGAGCCAGATTCATTTTAGCGCCTCCGCGGGCATAGAGGGCGCCTACGCCCTTCGGAGCGTGTATTTTGTGGCCGCTCAGCGTTATCAGATCCGCGCCGAGGCTTTTTACCGTGAACGGGACTTTTAGAAAACCCTGAACGGCATCTGTATGCAGCAGTGCGGCGCTGCCTTTTTTCTTTATGGCCCGGGAAATACCCGCTATGTCCGTTATACCCCCGGTCTCGTTGTTCACCAGCATGAGGGAGACAAGTATTGTGTCCTCGCGCAGAGCTTCCTCAACGGCTGCGACCGGTACGCTCCCGTTCTTTTCGGGCTTTAGCCGTGTGACCTCATAGCCGAGCTTCTCCAGAAGCTCGAGAGATTTCAGCACTGCGCTGTGCTCGGCCATAGAGCTGATTATGTGCTTTCCCTTTCTGCTGCCAAGCTGAGCGCCTGAGAGTATAGCCCAGTTATCGCTCTCCGAGCCGCAGGAGGTGAAGAAAATTTCCTCCGGCTTAGCTCCGATCGCATCTGCTATCTGCGCGCGCGCCGTTTCAAGCGCTTTTTTCGCATTTCGTCCCATTGTGTGTGTGGAACTTGGATTCCCATAATTCACTGTCATTATTTGAAGCGCCGCCTCGGCCGCCTCCGGGCAGACCATCGTTGTTGCGGCATTGTCAAGATATGCGGTCATGTCTTCCTCCGGTTTGTCCTGCGCAAACTTATGCGGAACAGTTTATAATATTATA
>JAAYCC010000251.1 GCA_012729875.1 Clostridiales bacterium
CCGGCCTCTCCTGCGCATACTATCTTGCGCTGGACAACTACTCCGTCACGGTCTTTGAGAAGGAGGAAAAGCTAGGCGGCATGCTGACGCTCGGTATCCCGAGTTTCCGTCTGGAGAAGGATGTTGTGGAAGCCGAAATCGATGTTTTGAGACAAATGGGCGTCGAATTCAAGACCGGCGTTGAGGTCGGAAAGGACACCAGCATCAAAAAACTCCGCAGCGAGGGCTACAAGGCGTTCTACATTGCAATCGGTGCACAGGCTGGACGGAAGCTGGGTATTGAGGGCGAGGATGCAGAGGGCGTTATCGCCGGAGTAGACTTCCTGAAGCAGATAAACCTTGGCAAGGGCAAGAAACTTAGCGGAAATGTTGTAGTTATCGGCGGCGGCAATGTGGCCATTGACGTTGCCCGCGCTGCAATACGTCAAGGCGCCGAGACCGTCAATATGACCTGTCTTGAGAACTCTGAAGAGATGCCCGCCCTGCCGGAGGAGATCGAAGAGGCCAAGGCAGAGGGCATTATAATCAACAACTGCTGGGGACCGAACCGTATCATTGCCGAGAACGGTAAGGTTACCGCTGTTGAGTTCAAAAAGTGCGTATCTGTATTTGAGGACGGAAAGTTTGCCCCCAAATACGATATGTGCGAGATACGCAAGGTCCCCGCGGACCATGTTATTATGTCTGTCGGCCAGTCTATAGAGTGGGGCGACCTGCTCAACTACACTGCGGTTGAGCTCGGACGCGGCAATACCGCCCTCGCCGACGAGCTAACCTTCCAGACAGCCGACCCCGACATTTTCGTAGGCGGAGACGTATACACCGGGCCAAAGTTTGCCATAGACGCCATCGCGGCGGGCAAACAGGCGGCGATCTCCATCCACAGATTTGTCCAGCCCGGCCAGAGCCTCACTATCGGGCGCGACAGAAGGGTTTTCAAATCTATAGACAAGGACAACATCGACAGGGATGCTGTTGTCGCCGGCTATGATAACACCCCGCGCCAGAGACCCTCTCAAAACCTCAAGAACGCGGGAACATATAAGGACACACGCGTTACCTTGACTGAGGAACAGCTGAGGAGGGAGACCGAGCGCTGCCTTAGCTGCGGAGCTACTGTAGTCGATGAATACAAGTGCCTGGGCTGTGGACTCTGTACGACCAGATGTAAGTTTGACGCTATACACCTTGAGAGAGTCTACGACGCAGAGATGCCGCTTTACGAGGATACGCCCATGGTATACATGTCGCGCTTCGCCGAGCGTGAGGAGGCTATCGCCGAGAGAGAGGCGAGAGAAGCTGCGGATGACAATTGAGCGCTGACCGCAGAACACGATAGAAAGTCATAATGTACGCCAATTGCGGTTGCCGCATATGTCGGCAACCGCAATTTTTAACAGGGAGGGTACTATGCATGAATTAAGCATATTGGTTGAAGTCGTCAGGATAGTCGAGGAACAGGCGGTCAGGCTTAATGTGGACAGCGTAAAAGCCATCGTTTTGCAGGTGGGTGAGTTGTCGTCCGTTGTTCCTGAATTTATGGAGGAGTATTTTCCCAATGTCGTTGACGGGAATCCGATGTTTATCGATACTGTGCTTAAAATCGAGACTATTCCTGGTATTGCCAGGTGTAAAGAGTGCCGTAAGGCGTTCAATGTTGTGGAGTACAGGGGCTACTGTCCAAAATGCGGCAGCTTTGACAAGGAGATGCTTTGCGGTCAGGAGTTTTTTATAAAAGAGATTCTTGTCCCAGAGGTCTGACATAAACTGCCAGGACTATTGCTCCTTTCCGTATTCCTTTGCGAGGTCAACGTATGCGGCCGCGTTCAAAGCGTTCATTGAGCTATTATAATCCGCCGAGTTTTTAACGACCTTTGCGGGGACTCCAACGACAACGGAGCCCTCTGGGACTATCATCTTTTCTGTACAGACCGCGCCCGCGCCGATAACGGAATTCTCTCCGATTTTCGCACCGTTCATAACGATAGCGCCCATTCCTATGAGAACATTGTCTGCGATGACCGCTCCGTGGACGATAGCTCCGTGCCCGACGGTCACGTTGTCTCCTATTATTGTTGGGATACCCTCTGTACAGTGCAGGACGGCGTTGTCCTGTATATTGCTGTTTTCTCCGATCACGATCCTGTCGTCGTCGCCTCTTATCACGGCGCCGAACCACACAGAGGAATGGGCGCCTATCCTTACATCTCCTATAACGGCTGCGCTCTCCGCTATATAGCAGCTCTCTGAAATTACAGGGTTTTTGCCTCTGATACTTTTTATCATAGTGCACCTCGCAAAAATATTAAAGCTCTTTACAGAGCTGATAACTTGATTTAATTTTACACTAAAAGACGATGATAAGCAACAGAGGGCTCTGTCTGGGGGCGGTAATTCGGAAACAACAAAGGTGCCGCCGGATAACTTGTATTTATATATTATTTTAACTATAATAAGTTTAATTTTAATATGAGTATAGGAGAAATGTATGATTAAAGCTGCGCTGATTGATGTGGATAACACTCTGCTGGATTTCAACGAATGTGCAAAACAGTCGATGAAAAAGGGTTTTGAAATGTATGGTCTACCCTTTAATAGAGATGATTATGCCGTGTTCATGCGAATAAACAACCATCTCTGGGAAGAAATCGAGAGAGGAAATCTATCCAAGGAAGAGCTTTTGCAGATGCGCTGGAATCTTATCTTCAAAGAGCTGGGTATTGAGGAGGACGGCCCCGCCTTTGAAAGAGTTTTCCGCTCGTCTATCGCGGAGAGCCACTGTCTTGTCGAAGGCGCGCGTGAGCTGATGGAATACCTGTCAGCTAAATACCGAGTGTTTTTCGCGACCAACGGCTTTACCAGACCGCAGAAAAATAGATTGGAGCTGGCGGGGCTTTGGCCGTTTGCGGAGGATATGTTCGTTTCCGAGAGTATAGGATGCAACAAGCCGGAGAGAGGCTTTTTCGACTATTGCTTTGCGAGAATGGGGGACATCGGAAAAG
>JAAYCC010000044.1 GCA_012729875.1 Clostridiales bacterium
TTCGCGGGATTAGTTCTGTTTATTACCGGAGCAAATGCCGGATTTATGCGGGTAGGCAGCATTATGGGAAACGATATCGCTCTTTCGGGAAGCAGCACAGTTCTTGTCGGAACAGGATTTGCCCTCGGTTTGGTGACCGTATTGGCAGAGCCTGCGGTCCATGCCTTAACAAATCAGATCGAGGATGTTACAAGCGGATATGTGAAAAAAAGAACTGTTCTAGCAGCTCTCTCCATAGGGATCGGGTTTTCTGTGGCGCTGTCAATGCTCAGAATAATAGTCCCGGGGCTTGAATTGTGGCACATTCTGCTGCCCGGATATGCAATTTCAATCATTCTGTCATATATTGTCCCAAGTCTGTTTGTGGGTATCGCTTTTGACTCCGGAGGCGTAGCGTCAGGGCCTATGACCGCGACATTTATACTGGCCTTCGCACATGGCGCAGCGAATGCGATCGAGGGGGCCGACGTTCTCATAGACGGCTTCGGCATAATCGCTTTGGTTGCCCTAACGCCTCTTATCACACTCCAGCTATTAGGTTTAATCTATAAGATTCAGACAAAAAAGAAAGGTATTGAAGACAATGGAGCAATATTCTGAAACTGCTGGATTCGATTTGATATATGTAATTACAAATTGCGGGACAGGAAGCAGAGTCCTGCAGCTTGCAAAGAGGAGCGGGATATCCGGGGGTGCAATCTTTTTTGGAAAAGGCACCGTAAGCAATCGGGTGTTGAAAATGCTTGCCCTATCTGAGGTTCGCAAAGAAATTGTGCTTATGATGGCAAAAAAGTCGGAAGGCTCAAATTTCCTCAAGAAGCTGAACAAAGAGTATAAGCTGTACAGACCGGATCACGGTATTGCTTACAGCGTACCCATAGCCGGAATCTGCGGCTCAAGAACGTGTAATTTTAATATCACCGATGAGTTTGGAGGGATGGAAAACACAATGTATCAATCTCTAATTATTATTGTGGATAAGGGCAAGGGCGAAGCTGTTGTCGAAGCTGCTGCAAAGGCGGGGGCAAAAGGCGCAACGATCATAAATGCAAGAGGCTCCGGCATCCACGAGACCGGAAAACTGTTTGCCATGGAGATCGAGCCGGAAAAGGAAATAGTGCTCATGATCACAAAAAGCGAACAGACCGGTAAAATCGTTGCGTCAATTAAAAATAATTTTCAAATTGACAAACCGGGAAATGGTATCATTTTTGTCCAGAATGTCGATGAAACATATGGGTTGGTTGAATAAAAGCTTTTTAAAATCACACCGACAGCCCCCCTGCTGTGTATTTGGACTTAAACAAAAAACAATGCCAAGCTGAATATGAGGTTACGCTTTCTTAAATTGGTGCCTATAAAAGTTTCAATATTTCACCGTTTTTGAAATTATTTGTTTCCAATGCAATATTTTCCAAGCCATAGGCGTTAATGTAATGATGGGAACAAATCCCAAATCAATTTTAAGGAGAATGAATCTATGAAAAACTTCTTCAAGAAAGCCGGCGTTTTCACCCTTGCCCTAGTAGTCGTACTTTCCTGCACATGCGGTGCGTTTGCCGCATCCTTCTGGAGCAACCCGGATCCCGAGGACAAGATCGAAGCTGCCGCGGAGAACTTTGCCGATCAGCTTGAAGACCTGGTTGAGGATACGGGAGATGATTACGATCAGAATGCAGACAACTATCCCGATAATCCTGATCCCGTAAACTATATGGAGAACGTCTTCACTTACGGGGGCAACTTTATGAGCGGATTTAAGGCTCTCTTCACCAAATAAAATTATTTTACTGTGTCTTCTCTATAAAATCGATCACTCCAGAGTGCCCGTCAATTGGCGGGCATTCGCCCATAAATATGTAAAAGGCGCTCACTTTACAGAGCGCCTTTTACATATTTATCATTTATTTACATATTGTAATGTTTTTGCCGTCAGCCTTACCCTGATAGAGTCTCGCGTCAGCCTCTCTGACAATGTCGGTAATAGACATTCCCTCCTCATACATGGCAATTCCGGCAGTAATTGTGAGGCTGATCTCATTTTCCTCGTATACAATCGGGTATGTCTCAATCTTACGGCGTATTTTATCAATATTTGCACAGCATTTTTCGTACCCACAGTCGTCTCCATGGAAAACTACAATGAATTCTTCTCCGCCCCAACGCCCTATGCAGGCGTTATCAGGAGTCATTTGCTTAAAGCAATTGCCGATGATCTGAAGTACATAATCGCCCGCATCATGGCCGAATGTGTCGTTTACAATTTTAAAGTCGTCAATATCTGTGATTGAAACCGCAAAGAGCTTTCCGTTTTTGACAAAGTCTATGTACACCTCATCCAGAACTCTGCGGATAAAGCGGCGGTTGTAAAGTCCTGTCAGTTCGTCATACTCGGCAAGGTCATGAAGTTCTCTCTCCGAACTTACGGCATGTCCCGCAAAAAAAGCCATATTCAAAATGAGTCCGCTGAACACAATGAAAAGATTGAACAAGTAAAAAAACAGCAACTGGCCTTCAGTGAACATATTCATGTATATGGGGTCGTGCCTAAGAGTGTAGAACCTTGCAAACAGAAAAGTCAAGATATCTATAAGGCTCGCAACAATTGGCGTCAGCAGGGAACGATCACCGACGACTCCAATGTAGAACGCAAAAAAAATAAGCGGTACAAGCAGAAAGCAATACATCTGGAAGCCCATATCCCAACCCAGAAATATGACCGCGAAGATAATGTGTGTCCAGACCTCAAGGTATGCTATAATTATATATGTGCGATACTTCTCCTCATGTATGAGTATAAATGAAAGTGCATAGAGTATGACGCTGAAAATGTTAACATACGACATTGAATATGCTCTGCAGTAGTAGAGACTCACCAAAAGAACGCTGTGTATGATAAGAAGCATCCAGTTGATAAGCAGTAGATACCTTTTTGTGTTAAGAATTCCCAGATCAATCTGTGGAAGTTTCATTTCTTGCGCTCCAAACCTTCTTGAGTTACTGTTTATGTTTCTTCTGAGTAACTTTTTCGTATTTTTCATATTATTTGATTTTACTATACTGCTAAAAAAATAACAAGATTAAATTGCCTAAAAAAACAGCAAGGGCCTGCCGCCTGCAAGCCCTGTAATTTGTCATTGGACAAGCGACTGAACATATGCTTCCATTTCCTGTTTTGAACGTATCTCTTGTGTGTGTTTGATAATAGCCTCCTGCTCCGCCTTAGACAGGCCGGCGTAATGGTTCATCGCTTCCCTGTTTTGAGCAAGTGCCATTCCCAAGCCCATTGGAATTTCGGGACCGTTGGCGTAGTTCTGCATATAAATCACCTCATGAACAAGTATTTGTAGCCGGGAAATAAATATGCAAACATAAGCCCCGGCGTTTTTACCGCCGGGGCTTTTGGAGCTACTGGTCAGAATCGAACTGACAACCTTCTCATTACGAGTGAGATGCTCTGCCATTGAGCCACAGTAGCGAGGTATGCGCAATAGGGATTATACATTGAGCAAAATAATTTGTCAACTGAAACTCCGCCACATCTATTCAGTAAAATGTGGCGGAGCTTTCAGCTTAGCTTATCTGTTCCAGTCGCGAACCTGAGAGGCAAGCCAGTCGGTCCACTCCTTAACGCCTTCTCCGGTCTTAGCGGAGATTTCAAAGACCACACAGTCCGGATTCAGCTTGTGTACGCGCTCTCTGACGGCGTCGCTGTCGAAGTCGAAGTAGGGCTTGACGTCGATCTTGTTGATTATCAGAGCCTTTACCTTTGAGAACATAAGCGGGTACTTAAGGGGCTTATCATCACCCTCGGGAACGGACAGAAGCATTACGTCTACACTGGCGCCGGTGTCAAACTCCGCGGGGCAAACAAGGTTTCCGACATTTTCCAGTATGGCCAAATCAACATCGGCAATACCCATTGCGTCTATACCGCTCTCCGTCATGCCGGCATCCAGGTGGCACATACCGCCGGTATGGAGCTGAATTGCCTTAACTCCGGTCTTGGCTATGGTCTCCGCGTCGACGGCAGAATCAATATCGGCTTCCATAACTCCAATGCGGAATTCGTCCTTCAGATTTTCAATGGTGCGGAGCAGAGTCGTGGTCTTGCCGCTGCCGGGAGAGGACATGAGGTTCATTAGAAATGTCTTTTTCTGTTTGAGTCTGCCGCGAAGCTTCTCCGCTTCCTTGTCGTTGTTCTCATATACGCTTTTTTTGATCTCGAAAACTCTTACCTGATCCATATCAATTGTCCTTTCAATTTATGATTGTATTGTCACAAACCGTCAGTTCATGCCATATTCCTGTAGACGGCGATAGAACGTGCTTCGGGAGATCCCCAAAAACTCGGCCGCCTTTGTTTTATTGTTCCGACATTTCTGTAAGGCTATCTCAAACTTATCCTTTTCGTCCAGCCCGAAGATGTCCAGATTCAGGTTGCCGGCGTTCTGTTCCTCGGCTCCCGGCTCCATAAAGTATTCTCCCAGATAGTTGCTGATCTCCTTTTCGCCTATGAACGTCTCATCATGCGTACTAATAATGCCCTCGATGAGGTTCTGCAGCTCGCGTATATTGCCCGGCCATGAGTAACGGCCGAAAAAGTCCTTTGCGCCCTTGGTCAGCCGGACTTCGGGCTTGCCCATTTTAGCGCACAGGCTCCGAATAAAATGATTGGCAAAAAGATAGACGTCGTCTCCCCTCTTTCTGAGGGGCGGAATGTTTATCCTGATGACGCTCAGGCGGTAGAAAAGGTCCTCACGGAAGAGCCGCTGCTCTATAAGCTCCTTAAGGTTTTTGTTGGTTGCTGCAATGATTCGCACATCGACCTCAATAAGCCTGTTGCCTCCGACACGGCGGAAGGTCTTTTCCTCCAGGACGCGCAGCAGCACAGACTGGACCTCCATAGGCATATCGCCAATCTCGTCAAGGAAAAGCGTACCGTGGTTGGCTACCTCGAACTTGCCGACGGAGCCCTCGCGCTTAGCGCCTGTGAACGCGCCGCTTTCATAACCGAAAAGCTCGCTGGCAATAAGCTCCTTTGAGAATGCCGCGCAGTTTATGGCTACAAAAGGCTTCTGGCTGCGGTTGCTGCAGTTGTGTATAGCCTGGGCAAAAACGTCCTTGCCCACGCCGCTCTCCCCCTGGATAAGAATGTTGCTGTCCGTAAGTGCTGCAATCTTGCCGCGCTTTATCGTCTCGGTCATGATTTCATTCTCGCCGATTATGTCGTTAAAGGTGAATTTCGCGTTGTTGTCGGTGTATTTGGGTGCCTGCCTGATCTGGTTGCTGCCGCAGCTGAAAAAAACGGTTATGCCGTCGGGATGGAACTGGTTTCCCTTGTAGTAGGCCGTGGATATCTCCACATTGGTCTTGCCTCCCAAAACCGAGAGTTGGACCGGTCTGTCGTTGACTATCTTCTTTTTTGATATAATGTTCCAGAAATCGCGGTTCTCCGGCAGAGGCAGAATAAGCTCGTCCAGAGAGAGGTGGTATGTGTCGATTTTTTTGACTCCGAGTATTCTGAAAACCTGATCTGTTATGAGAGCGACCTTATATTTGCCCTCATCCATGCGAAGGAAAACACTGCCGTAGTCCTCGTCGCTGCTGGTGAACATCTCCACGCTCTGAAACATGAACATATCCAGCTCAATGGAGCGGGCGACTGCTATAGCGATGGTCTCCAGATAAGAGTCGCTTCTGTCTGCCGGGACAGCTATTACCACTGACGCGAATACTATGCCCTCGGTCAGGCAGATCGGAGCGTAACAAAAGGAGCCGTCCAGCAAAAAGCGCGAGTAGTTGAAAGCTCCTGTCATTATATACGGCCGCTTTGCGCGAAAGCCCGAGGAAAACACGTTGGTGCCGATGCTGTCCTCCGACCAGCGGGTCCCGACCTTGACGCCGTTATCACGGAGCCAGTCCTTGTCTCCGCCACCGCCGTATATGCGCAGAAGAACGCCCTCGTTGCTGAAGAGCATAAAGCGCATATCGTCGTGTTCGCCGTTTTCGGTGAGGTGGTTTATGACCCAGTCCGAACATATCATCAGGCGCTTATAGCTCTTCTTGCTGCGCTCGAATTCGGCAGCGGTAAGTTCCTTGGGAAGAGCTCGCTCATAGTCTATATTGCGCTCTTCGCTGCGCTTCCACGAGGAAAGAATCTCCTCGTCGGGCATATCGTTGATTTTTTTGCCGTTGTGCAGGTCTATCCAGTTTTCAAAATTCTTTTGTTTGCAAACTATGATAAACACTCCCTTTTGGCGGCGGCCCGCTGTCTTTGCAAAATATATTATCACAAAAAACCAGGCCTAGCAAGCGTTTGCTCTATATAATAGACAAAAAAATAAGTAGTCGGTTGACGGAAAGTAAAGCTTGTAATATGCTATATGCAGCATTATAGTTTTAAGCTGAGGATATAATATGAAAATCGTAGTTTTGGACGGATACGCGGCCAATCCCGGCGATATCGGCTGGGACGAGCTGTTTACTCTGGGAGACGTCACTGTCTACGACAGAACGCCGCCGGAGCTTGTTGTTGAGCGCATAGGCGATGCCGAAATTGCGCTTGTCAACAAAATTTTTCTATCTGATGAGATTATGCGGCAATGTAAAAACCTAAAATATTTAGGTATAATGGCAACAGGCTATAACATAATTGACACAAGGGCCGCAAGCGCCTACGGCATCACTGTCTGCAATGTCCCTGCATACAGCACTCCCTCCGTAGTACAGCACACCTTTGCCCTGCTGCTGGAGCTCTGCATACGGACAGGAGAGCACGCCGAAAGTGTGAAAAACGGCAAGTGGTCGGCCTGCCCCGATTTCTGTTACTGGGAGCGTCCGCTGGTTGAGCTCTCCGGTAAGGCCATGGGACTTATCGGTTTCGGTCAGATCGGAAAGGGTGTCGCCAAGGTCGCCACGAGTTTTGGAATGGATGTTCTGGCCTGTGCCGCCCGCAAGAGGGACAGCTCCGGTATGGACGGCGTAAGGCTCACTGATATTGAAGAGCTGCTCTCCTCTTCGGATGTTATCAGCCTGCATTGTCCCCTGACGGGCGACAATAAAAATCTGATCTGCAAAAAAACCATAGACAGGATGAGGGACGGCAGCCTCGTCATTAATACCGCGCGCGGCGGGCTCGTAAACGAGACAGATGTTGCAGATGCGCTTTTGTCCGGCAAACTCGGTGGCTATGCGGCCGACGTTCTAACCGACGAGCCTCCCGCGAACGGCAGCCCCCTCATAGGCATGCCCAACTGCTATATTACACCCCACATCGCCTGGGCCCCTCTGGAATGCCGGAGAAGGCTTATCACCGAGGTGGTTAAAAACGTCCGCTGCTTTATTGATGGACACCCGCAAAATGTAGTCAACAAAACAAAATAAACGGAGGAAAGAAAAATAATGTCACTCTCACAGGAGCGCATCGCGGAACTGACCGAACAGTGCCGGGTTTTCCGCATCGATGTGCTTAAAGCAATTCAATCAATCCAGTCCGGTCACCCGGGCGGCTCGCTGTCCGTATGCGAAATCCTGACCTTGCTATATCAGGAGATTATGAACGTGGACGCCACAAATCCCGACGCCCCCGACCGCGACCGTCTGGTACTCAGCAAGGGTCACGCGGCCCCCATGCTATACCGCAACCTTATTGAAAAGGGTTTTCTGCCGAAGGACAGCATGGCCACTCTGCGCCGCATAGACAGCCGGCTCCAGGGTCACCCCTCCATCCACACACCCGGCGTCGATATGCCGTCCGGTCCTCTGGGCATCGGTCTGTCCGCAGCACAGGGCATGGCGATCGGACTGAAGCTGAACAAGAGTCCCGCCAGAGTATATGCCATCCTCGGGGACGGAGAGCTTGATGAAGGCGCCGTTTGGGAGGCCGCCGCATCCGCTCCGAAATTCAAACTGAACAACCTCACCGCCGTAGTTGACTACAACAAGGTTCAGCTTGACGGAACCACCGACGAAATTATGCCTCTGCGCGACATGGAGGGCAAATGGCGGGCGTTCGGCTGGAACGTCATGCGCTGTGACGGCCACAGTATCGGAGCTCTATATGACGCGTTTGAAGCTGCTAAA
>JAAYCC010000045.1 GCA_012729875.1 Clostridiales bacterium
AAAAAGTACCCGCAAACCACTGTTTTATCAATGATTTGCGGGCTTTTATTGCCTAAATGTTAGGCGTTATTTTGGTCGGAGTGTCGGGATTCGAACCCGAGGTCTCTTGGTCCCGAACCAAGCGCGATACCAAGCTTCGCCACACCCCGAAGCGTGCAACTGAAAGTATAGTTAATTTTGCACGTCTTGTCAAGAGAAATCATCTAGCGAAACACATTCATGTCCGCATCGTAGACTTGTTTGCGTGTAAAATACGCGAAATCGGGGGCGAGGTCCGGCGCAAGCTGCCTGAGCGCCGAAACAAGGTTGTCGGGGTTCATGGTCGGCTCCTGCGCCGAGAGGGTGGCTCGCAGCGTGACGGTTGTGCTGCCGCAGTCAAAGAGAATGCTGCGTATGGCGGGGGATATGTCCATCTCGCCTGTGCCGCTTTTTGTTTTTTTCTCTATTACTATGCCGTCCCGCGCAAAAAAGTCCGTAAGCTCAGGCAGAACAAGTGCGGGGGAGCGGAGATTATACTCAAAAACGCCTTCCACGTCCAGCCATTTTATATGCCTGAACTTGCGATCCTGCTCGTAGACCTCCTGAACATGCAGTCCCTCGGGCAAAACGCGGTTCAGCCGGAAAGCTATCTCCGGCAGCGCCATGAAAGAGCTCAGCTTGAAGTCCATCAGCTCGCACTCGCTGGCCGTTCCAAGTGACAGCGGCAGAGCAAAAGATATCTGCGCGTGGGGGTTGAAGCCCTCGCTATATTTCAGAGGCATATCCGCGCGCAGGAAGGCGCGCTGCATCGTGCGCATGAGGTCGAGATGGGAAATGTAGACGGCTCGGCCCGTTTTTGAGAGCCTGAGCCTGAGGCTGCTTTCATTCATCACAGCGACCTCCGCTCATCAGTGAGAGAGCGCCGCAGGCTGTGCACTTTTTGCGGCAGTCCGGGGACAGCTCCGCTCTGTAGCACTTTTGGCGTTCATTCCACATAAACTCCGGCTTTACGCCCATACTGACACGGCTCCAGGGCAGAAGCTCGTCAATATTTCGCTCGCGGCAGGCGTAAAATTTCGGGTCAAGGCCGCATTTCTCAAAAGCGGAGATCCAGCGGTCGAAGGAAAAATACTCCGACCAGCTGTCCAGCTTGCCGCCGGAGCGCCAGACTTCCTCAATCACGGCGCCGATGCGTCTGTCGCCGCGGGAGAGAACCGCCTCAATAAGACTTGTGTCCGCGTCGTGCCAGTTGTAGGTTATAGCCTTGGCGCGGAGATGGCTGCGCAGGAGCGACACACGGCGGCGGTACTCGTCCATATCCACCTGGGCCTCCCACTGAAATGGCGTGTGGGGCTTGGGGACGAAGCAGGAGGTGGAGACTGTGATTCGCACGCCTCTGGATTTGTTGGATGCGTGCTGTTTCCAAAGGGCGAGGACCTTCATGGCCAGGTCTGCTATGCCCAGCACATCCTCATCGGTCTCCGTCGGCAGACCCAGCATGAAATACAGTTTCACATTGCTCCAGCCGCCCTCAAAGGCTATACGGCAGGTGTTCAGCAGGTCTTCTTCGCTGACGTTTTTGTTGATGGCATCCCGCAGGCGCTGAGTACCCGCTTCCGGGGCAAAGGTGAGGCCGCTCTTGCGGACCTGCTGGACCTTACCCATAAGCTCTATGGAGAAGTTGTCCGCGCGAAGAGAGGGCAGGGAGAGTCCTATACTGCGCGGTACGCAGTAGTCGAGAAGACCGTCGCAGAGCCGGCCCAGCGGCCGATAGTCGCTGGTGCTGAGTGAAGATAGGGTGATCTCCTGATAACCCGTGTTTTCCAGGGAAGCTATACCCTGCTCTTCCAGCTTGTCCACGCTTCTGGAGCGGACGGGACGATATGCGTAGCCGGCCTGACAGAAGCGGCAGCCGCGGATGCACCCGCGGAACAGCTCTAAAGTTACGCGGTCGTGGACAATTTCCGTGGAGGGTACAACAGGCGAGGTGGGAAAATAGCTGTTGTCAAAATCCTCTACGATACGTTTGGTTACAAGCTCCGGAGCGCCGTCTTTTACACGAAGCTCACTGAGAGTACCGTCTGAATTGTAAAACGGTTCGTAGAAAGAGGGAACGTAAATGCCGCCGATCTCAGCGGCCTTGGACAGAAACTCCGCTTTTGCCCAGCCGCCCCGCTTTGCTTCGCGCAGAAGCAAAAGCAGCTCACGGTTCATGTCCTCACCCTCGCCTATGGCCATAAGGTCAAAAAAATCCGCCATGGGCTCGGGGTTGCAGCAGCTCGTACCGCCGGCAAAAACGATTGGAAGAAGCTCCGTCCTCTCAGAGGAGTGTATGGGTATGCCTGCCAAGTCAAGCATGTTCAGCACATTGGTGTAGGCCATCTCATAGCCGAGAGAAAAGCCTATGATATCAAATTCCGACAGCGGGTCTCCGCTCTCGAGCGCCCAGAGGGGTATATGTGACTTGCGCATCTCGTTTTCCATGTCGCCCCAGGGCGCAAAAACACGCTCGCACCAGACTCCCTCCATCTCGTTGGTAATGCCGTAGAGTATCTTGATGCCGAGATTAGACATGCCGATCTCATAGGTATCGGGAAAGCACAGCGCCATGCGCAGGTCCACATCTGCCTTGCTTTTTATGACCTGATTATACTCGCCGCCCGTATAGCGCGCGGGTTTCTGCACTTTTGGTAAAATGTGTGTAAGTCTCTTGTCCATAGTCCACATCCGATATACGTGTTTTCTCTATTTTACACTTCCTTCTGTCTGTTTACAAGTGTTCTTTCTTTGGAGAATCAGCAGCCAGACGCCCGCGATGAACGGCGCAAAGCCGAGGCCGCGCGCAATTAAGCACAGTCCGAAGGATATCAGCGCCGCTGCGGTGGCATATCCCAAAACTGTGACCGCTGCCTCGCCGCACCTTATTCGGTAGAGCAGGCAGCGCAGGGCCCGTCCTCCGTCCAGCGGTACGGAAGGCAGGAGATTGAACAGATTGATCACAGTACCGAGACCCGAGCAAAGCAGCAGGTATTCGCTGTTCAGCGCCCTGCCGAGCTTTGAGCAGGCCAGAGCGAACATCAGACCCAGCGCCGGACCGGAGAGCGCGACAAAAAACTCGGAGGTGCTGTCGAGGCTGCCGGCGTAGTCCAGTGAAAGCCCGGATGTGTCGGCGGTGAGGCGGATAGGGCTGACGCCGAAAGAACGCATAGCCAGCACATGCCCCAGCTCGTGAACTGCAATAGCGGGCATGCACGCTGCAATCAGCCCGCAGTCGTCAAAGAAAAACAGCAGCGCCGCCAGAAGTATAAAGCCTGTACTGATCCGAATCTGGAAGCCCATCAGAAGCACAGCTCGGGATTGTAACGCAGACCGTTTATCTCCAGCTCAAAATGCAGATGAGGCCCCGTGACCTTTCCCGAGTGCCCCGCCAGAGCCACGGGCTGTCCAAGCTGGACACTGTCGCCCGCCTCTACCAGTATCTGACTGCAATGGGCGTACAGAGTTGAGCAGCCGTTTCCGTGGTCGATGACGAGTGTGAGGCCATAGCCGGAAAAGCGCTGAACAGCTGCAATAGTGCCGCCGGCAAAGGCGTGAATTTCTTCGCCGTCACCGAGCGCGTAGTCCGTACCGTAGTGAAAGCGGACATCTCCATGGGTGGGGTGGACACGGTAGCCGAAGGCGGAGCTGACGGTGGCGTCTGCCGGGCAGGCGTATTCAAAGGGTAGAACAGGTATATCATAGCTGACTTCGGCGGGAATCACGTAGTCGGAGAATGCCGACTGTACCTCAAGAAAAGCCGCCTGCTTTTTTCTCTTTTCGTCGTCGGCGGGCGGAGGCAAGGCGCTCTCGGAAGACTCGTCTTCCGCCGCGGTATTGGTGTCTGCGAATCCGATGAGGTTTTCCGCAACCATGTCCGCCAGAACGAAGTCTCCGGAGATGTCGAGGGGGCCGCCTTTTGCGTCGACAGGGGATTTACTGACGTCGTTGTCCTCCGAGACACGTACTGTGTCGCCGCCGGACAGCCTTGAACCAAGGGACAGCATCTGCGTACGAAAATCGGTCTTTCCCATTATTTCGGGCATAATTATATTCCGCAGCCTGTCTGCCTCGTCCGGTACGAGAAGTTTTAAGGCGGTTAAAGCTATCAAAATCAGCGCCGATACATATACCTTTACTTTCATAATAATCTCCACGTCTCAAAAAGTTACAAATACACTTCTATATTAACTAAAAATACTTCGAAAGTACTTTATTTATTTCGCTGAGGATGTTATAATTATACGAATATACGCATATACGCAGAATTCGCGGAGGAATTGACCATTGAACGGCTCTGGAAAGAAAAAAACTGCCTCGGGCAGAATGATAGTGACCTTTCTGCTTATTATAATGCAGATTGTTTGGCTAATTCTTTTGGTAAACAAAGCGTCCAATAATATGGACTGGCTTTCGAATATATTTCAGATACTAAGCATCGTAATGGCCCTTTATATTGTCAACAAGGACGACGTTACAGCCTACCGTATGGGCTGGGTCCTGCTGATTGTGATAGCTCCTGTATTTGGCGGACTTATATACCTCATATGGGGCGACAAGCGCGCATCTATCTTCATGCGGCGCAAGATTGACGCGGGCATGGAGGGTATTCAGGAGTATTTGAGCCAAAAACCAGAGGCCGAACAGGCTTTCCGCAGGGCTATGCCCCGTGCCGCGGGGTGTGCGCACTATCTTTCACACAGATGCGGCTTTCCTGTCTGGCAGAATACCGCTGTCAAGTACTATTCACTCGGCGACTTTCAGTTTCCGGACATACTTGAGGAACTCAAAAAGGCCGAAAAGTTCATCTTTGTCGAATATTTCATAATCGAGGAGGGGCTTATGTGGGACAGTGTTCTCGGCATTCTCCGCGAGAAGGCCCGCGAGGGAGTGGATGTCCGCATAATATACGACGACTTCGGCTGCCTCTCCAAGCTGCCCAACGGCTATGACAAAGAGCTGGAGACCATGGGAATAAAATGCCTGCGATTCAACCCGTTTATACCTGTCGTTGCTGTAGTTATGAACAACCGCGACCACCGCAAGATGATAGTTGTGGACGGCAATGTCGCCTTTACCGGCGGCCTTAACCTGGCTGACGAATACATCAACCACCGAAGCCGCTTCGGCCACTGGAAGGACTCCGGCCTCATGCTCATAGGCGAAGCCGTCTGGAACTTCACGGCGATGTTCCTTCAGATGTGGAATGCTTTTCGGCCGGGAGACAAGGACATCGAGCAATATATGCCACATGAGGAGTATGAGGGACAGTTTGAAGCGGACGGCTATGTTCAGCCGTTTTGTGACTCGCCCTTTGACTATGAGGCGGTCACAGTAAACCTCTACACCGATATGATATCCCGCGCCAAGGACTATATATTCATATTCACACCCTATCTGGCCATCAGCGACGAGATGTCCATGGCGCTGAGGATGGCCGCAAAGCGCGGCGTTGATGTACGCATGGCGATACCGGGCATACCGGACAAGAAGCTGACATATCGCATCACACGCTCCTATACAATACCGCTCCTGCGGGCAGGGGTGAGAGTTTACGAATACACCCCGGGCTTCCTCCACTCAAAGAGCTATGTCTGTGACGACGAGACCGCCATTGTAGGCACTGTAAACTCAGATTACCGCAGCCTGTATCTGCAGTTCGAGTGCGGAGTCCTTATGAGCGGCAATGAGGCGGTTCTGGATGTCAGGGATGACGCGCTGGAAACCTTTGAGGTCTCTCACGAGGTCACTTTTGAGGAGAGAATAAAAACCGGCTTTTTCGGATATCTAGAGCGGGCCTTTGACTCCGTTTTAAAGATACTTGCGCCGCTGTTCTGATGGCGGCGGGACACATATTTGAACATATCAGCGAGGGAAATTATGAAACTTTGGTCGGGGAGATTTGACAAGAATACTGACGCGCTGGTGGACGAACTTAATGCCAGCATCGGGTTTGACTTTCGTCTGTATAAGCAGGATATCGAGGGCAGCCTTGCCCATTCTGCAATGCTCGCAAGGCAGGGGATCATTTCAGAGGAGGACAGGGATAAGATCCACTCTGGGCTCAGGGAGATTTTGGCGGATATCGAAGCAGGCAGGCTTACATTCGGCAACGATGTGGAGGACGTCCACATGGCTGTCGAGGGCGAGCTGACACGCCGCATCGGGGACGCGGGCAAGCGTCTGCATACCGCAAGAAGCCGCAACGATCAGGTCGCGCTGGACTTCCGCTATTACCTTATGGGTGAGATCAGGCGGATACATAGGATGGAGCTTGACCTTATTGAGACCCTGATTAATATAGCAAAGAGAAATATAGACGTTATAATGCCGGCATATACGCACCTCCAGCGGGCGCAGCCGTCCACCTTTGCACACTACATGATGGCCTACGCTAATATGCTCCGCCGCGATGTTACACGCCTTGAGGACTGCCTTGAGAGGATGGACGAGTGTCCTCTCGGCAGCGGGGCGCTCACCGCAACTACATATCCGATAGACCGCAGAGCTGTGGCGGACGAGCTGGGCTTTGCCCGGATCACACAGAACAGTCTGGACGGCGTTTCAGACCGCGACTATGCCGTCGAATTTCTCGGGACCATCTCCCTGCTCATGATGCACCTTTCAAGGCTGGCAGAGGAGATAATCCTCTGGTGCTCATGGGAGTTCAAGTTCATCGAACTGGACGACGCCTACTCCACGGGCTCGTCTATCATGCCCCAGAAGAAAAACCCGGACATTGCCGAGCTGGTGCGCGGCAAGACCGGCAGAGTGTACGGCGACCTCATGGCGCTCCTGACGGTTATGAAGGCGCTGCCGCTGGCCTACAACAAGGACATGCAGGAGGACAAGGAGCCGGTGTTTGATACGGTAGACACCGTAGAGAACTGCTTGCCCGTATTTACCGCTATGCTTGAGACTATGCGCGTGATACCCGAAAATATGCGTGCCGCGGCGGGAAAAGGTTTTATAAACGCCACAGACTGTGCTGACTACCTTGTCAAAAAGGGGATGCCTTTCCGTGACGCTTACACTATAGTAGGCAGGCTCGTGAATCACTGCATAGCCGAAGAGAAGACCTTGGAGACGCTGGAGCTCTCCGAATATCAGAAGCTCTCACCCATATTTGACAGCGATGTGTATAAGGCGATATCACTTGATACCTGTGTCAGTTCAAGGAGTGTTCCGGGCGGTCCCTCTCACGAGAGCGTCATGGAGCAAATAAGATATATGGAAGACTTTTTGAAAGACAGAAAATGAGACGCTGGCGTCAGCACCGACTGCTGCTTTTATAGGAGGCGCAACGTGAAGAACATTTCAATTATTCTGGCGATTGCAATATTGCTGTCATCTCTTTGCCCCTGCCTGGCTGCGGAGGTATATCCCAGTGAGGACGGCACATATATTGTGAAGCTCTCAGAGGATGAGCTCTCCCTGGCAGAGGAGTACGGTCTGACCGAGATCTATGCCGACGCCGGATTGTACCGCACGGATAATTACGACCTTGTAAAAAAGCTCAGAGGCAGTCTGGAATACTACGAGAGGGACGCGAAGGCCTACCTCATTGGCGAGGTTGAGGAGACTGCCCCGGCAGAACTCTACGCCCTGACAAACGACCAATACTGCAGCCGTCAATGGGCGCTGACAAACATAGCCATTTCATCAGCATGGAGCAGGGGCTATGACGGCAGGGGAGTGAGAATAGCCGTCATTGACAGCGGTGTCAGGTCGAGCCATCAGGATCTTCTGTCCGCCGACATAATAGAGGGATATAATCTCCTGAACGGCACTACCAACGCCATAGACGAGACTGGGCACGGCACATTTGTCACAGGCGTCTTGACCGCGGCTATTAACAACGGCATCGGTATTGCCGGCCTCTGCGACCGGGCAACTATAGTGCCGATAAAGTGTTTCGGCAGCAGCATTTCGACAGACGCATCCTATATTGTCGAGGCTGTATACAAGGCCGTTGACACATACAAATGTGACATAATAAATCTGAGCCTTGGGATTACTGTCAATCTCCAAAGTCTTAAACAGGCTATTGACTATGCAAGCGGCAAGGGAGTCATTGTTGTAGCCGCCGTGGGCAACTCCGGTACCACCGACCTGAGCTATCCCGCCGCCTACTCTAATGTTGTGGGCGTCGGCTCCATAGACAGCGGCAATACAATCAGCAGCTTTTCACAGCGCAACTCCTCAGTCTGCGTAGTTGCCCCCGGTTCCGAACTTATCAGCACCGGATACTCGGCAGACTCCAGCTATGTCAAAGGCAACGGCACGTCCTTCTCAACGCCTCACGTTGCGGCTGCGGCGGCAATACTAAAGCAGTACGAGAGAAGCGCCAATGTAGACGACTTTATTGCTATACTAAGCCAGTCTTCCGTGGATCTGGGTGCGTCCGGCTATGATACCACTTATGGCTACGGCGGCCTTAATATAAAGAGCTTTATGCCTGCCATGGAGAGTTACCGCTTTGTCCCCAAAAACAATGATCCGCCGGTCGAAGTGGAGAAACCGGGTGACGGCCCCGTTGTGACAGAGCCCACGAATCCGATGGCGGACTTCACTGATGTCGGCGGACACTGGGCCTATGATGAGATCGCCTACTGTGTCGGCAGGAAATACTTTAACGGTGTCTCAAAAACCAGCTTTGCACCGGAGCTTACCATGACGCGGGGGATGTTTATTACAGTTATAGCGCGCATGAGCGGCGAAAATATCAACGGATACTTCAACCCTTTTCTCGACGTGCCTGACGACAAATACTATGCACAGCCCTGCGCGTGGGCAAAGACAAAAGGTATAATAAGCGCGGACGACAGAGGCTGCTTCTACCCAGAGCAGAACATTACCCGCGAGCAGATGGCCACCTTTTTGTACAGATATGCCGTTTCAAAAGGATATGTTGAGGGCAAGCCGGATCTGAACGTCATCAGCTCATACAGCGACTATGCCTATGTCTCCCCATGGGCGGCCGAGGGTATGGCGTGGACGGTCAAGAACGGCATAATAAACGGCAGGACTGCCACTACCCTGTGTCCGCGGGACACAGCAAAGCGCTCGGAAGTCTCAGCGATCATATACCGCTTTGCCATACTTTACAAAAACAGTTAAAAGTGAGTTAGGAGATAGAAATATAAAATGCCTCAGGAAATAATGTCTAATCTTTTTTGCATAGGAATACCGCTTCCCAAAAACCCGCTTCGTATACTCAACAGCTACGTAATAAAGGGAGAGGACAGAAATCTCGTAATTGATACCGGCTTTAAGCTGCCGGAGTGCGAAGCCGCTCTCAGGCAGGGGCTTTTGGAACTGGATATAGACCTCAACAAAACCGATTTTTTCATAACGCATCTGCATTCCGATCATTCCGGGCTTGTGCCCGCTCTGGTGACAGAGAACAGCCGCGTATATTTAAGCCGCATCGAAATACCCTGGATGTTCGGAGATACCCGTGACGCCCTTTGGGCGGGAGACCGCGTAAAATTCCAGCGCGCGGGCTTTTCTGAAGAGGAGCTCTCACATCTGTGGAAAGCGCCTGACCGCAAGCTCTCGCCGATCAGGGAGTTTGAAGATTACCTGCCTGTCGATGACGGCGACATCTTTGAATACGGCGGCTACAGGCTCAAAGCTGTGGAGACTCCGGGACACACGCCGGCGCATATGTGCCTGTGGATGGAAGATCAGAAGACAATGTTTACCGGCGACCACCTGCTGTTCGATATAACCCCCAATATCACACATTGGGACGAAATCGACGATTCGCTCGGCTCATATCTGGACAGCCTTCGCATGACGGACAAGTTCGATGTGCAGCTCGCGCTTCCTGGCCACCGCGAGACCGGGGACTTCCATGCCAGAACTGCTGAGCTGCTGTCGCACCACGAGCTGCGTCTGGATGAGAGTCTTGAAATCGTGCGCAAAAATCCGGGACTGAACATCTATGATATAGCCGGCAAGATGAGCTGGAAAATCCGCTGTAACTCATGGGAGGATTTCCCGATTACACAGAAATGGTTTGCCGTGGGCGAGTGCCACAGCCACCTGCGGCATTTGGAAAAGCGTGGACTTATCAAAGCAGACTACGGCGAAATGGTTTTGCACTACTACGCAACATGAACAGACATAGCAGATTTTTCCTGCGCTGCCTGTTCGCACGGCTGTGCTCCGGACAGGGCGGTCTTATGAGAACCATAATATGAAATAAGCCGCGGTATATGACCGCGGCTTTAACCTTTTGTGTGGATTGCTCATATAATGGTAAGTGCAGCTCAAAGAAGCTGCCTTGCCCTCTCAAGCAGCAGCGGCCGGACATTTTCCGCAGGGTGCTCCAGAATATAGTCAAGCAGCGTGTCCAGAGCCCAGCCCAGCTTTGGACCCGAAAAACCCAGCTCCAGAAGGTCGTCTCCACTGATATTGAGCCTCTTTAGAGAATAGCAATCACCGCAGGAGATAATCGACTGAAGCTGACGAATATTGTTTTCTCCGTCCATGACTTCCGCGGCGGCTGCTGTGCACTTTCCGCAGTCTGTACCGTTTTTTGCCAGCAGCCGCTTCCATTCAAGCCTTGTCTGCGGGATGCCGGACAGCGCCAGCTCACAGCCGCGGGAGGCGTTGTGTACGGTGGCGGAGTCTAGCCGCAATTTCAGAAGAAATTCCTCGGCGCTGTCTATGAGGCCGCCGAGCCTGAGAAGGACGCATAGCGCCGCCCAGCGCTGAAAGCGGTTTTTCGGAATAAGCGCTATGGGGGAGAGGTCTGTGACATTTTTATTTGCATAGACGTATTCGGACAGGAGTCCGGAGCGTATAAGCTCTTCGATTTTTTGAGGAGTTTTTGAGAGCAGGATTTTTTCGACCTCGGTACATACTCGCTCGGCTGCCAGAGACTTTGCCAGATAGGCATTTTTTCTTATGGCCGCCATGGTCTGTTCCTCGATTTCAAAGCCGAGAGTTGCGGAGAAGCGTACTGCGCGGAGCATTCGCAGAGCGTCCTCATTAAAGCGTCTGTCGGGATCGCCGACGCAGCGTATGAGCTTGTTTTCAATATCTGCCATACCGCCGAAGGGGTCGAAGGCGATGCCTGAGAGCGGCAGTGCTATAGCGTTTATTGTGAAGTCTCGCCTTTCGAGATCTGCCGTGAGATCGGAAACAAAGCGTACGTTTTCGGGCCGGCGGTGGTCGAGATATACGCCGTCTGTGCGAAAGGTTGTTATCTCTACGCTGGAGCCGTGTTCAATAACCGTGACTGTACCGTGTTTAAGACCTGTCGGCCGCGAATTGTGAAAGACCTCCATTACTTCACTTGGCAGAGCGCTTGTACAGATGTCCCAGTCGTTGGGGCGGCGCCCCATGATGCAGTCGCGGACGCAGCCGCCGACAAGATATGCTCTGAAGCCGTGGCTTTCAAGGCACAGCAGAACGGATACTACATATTTTGGCGGGCTTATAACGGACACTATGACAACTCCTTCAATATGAAAATTGTAGACGGACCGAACAGATGTGCGGTAAAAAATGCCTTTATCGGGAATACTTGTTTTGATTTGACAAGTGTATTATAATACTATTTCGGTGGTTGAACAATAAGAATAATGTCGCCGCCGTCTGCATGAGGCATGGTGTGGTTCCACGCCTTAATTGAAAGGAACAGCTTATGACAGGCTTTGAAAAATATCTTGTCCCCGGTACGAGGGGACACCTTATAGGTATCGGCGGCGTTTCCATGTCACCGCTGGCTGAGGTGCTCGCCGGAATGGGAATTATTATCCGCGGCTCCGATATGAACGAGAGTGAAAAGACAGAACATTTGCGCTCACTGGGCATGGATGTCAAAATCGGTCACAGAGCCGAAAATATCGCGCCGGACACGGACTTTGTTGTCCGTACGGCGGCGGTACACGATGAAAACCCGGAGATCACCGAAGCTCACAGAAGGGGCATCCCTGTCTTTGAGCGAACTCAGGCGTGGGGCGCTATAATGCGCGATTACAAAAATGCCCTCTGTATTTCCGGGACCCACGGCAAGACCACGACCACGTCAATGTCCACACATATCCTCATGGCTGCGCAGCGCGATCCAACCGTGATGATCGGCGGCACTCTGCCGCTGCTCCATGCGGGACACAGAGTGGGTAGGGGGGACACCATTGTTATGGAGTCCTGCGAATACTACAACTCCTTCCATGCGTTTTCGCCCACTGTCGCGGTCATACTGAACATTGAGGCCGACCATCTGGACTTCTTCAAAGATCTGGAGGATATAAAGTCGTCTTTCCGGAAGTTTGCTTCCCTGGTACCGGACAACGGCTATGTAGTAGCAAATGCGGACGATAAAAACACTATGGACGCGATCTGCTCTCTCGAAAGAAATATTGTCACCTTCGGCCTCTCAAACAGCGCCGATGTCTCTGCCGAGAATATAGTCGGCAGAGGCGCGCAGACAGAGTTTGACGTTATGCACAAGGGCGAGTTCTTTTCCCATGTCAGCCTGCGAGTACCCGGCCTGCACAATGTGAAGAACGCTCTTGCCGCCACGGCGGCGGCGATATGCCTTGGAATAGACGCGACCGCGGTGAGCTACGGTCTCGCTGGCTTTACCGGAGCGGGCAGGCGCTTTGAATTCAAGGGAAAATACAACGGCGCAGACATCTACGACGACTATGCCCACCATCCGGGGGAGCTGAAAGCCCTCATTGATGCCGTTGAGCCTCTGGGATACAAGCGTGTGATCGTGGTTTTCCAGCCGCACACCTATACGCGGACAAAAGCGCTGTTTGACGATTTTGTCGAGCAGCTCTGTCGTCCGGATATCACCTACCTTGCAGAAATATACGCCGCCCGCGAAAAAAATTTAAGCGGCATTTCCTCCGCGGATCTTGCAAAGCAGATACCGAATTCCATCTTCCTGCCGACTTTTGATGAACTTGTTAAGAACCTTCGCGCCGCCGCCGCTCCTGGAGATATAATATTGACGGTCGGCGCTGGAGACGTGTATTTGATAGGCGAACTGCTTACAGGCGACAGCCAATAGAAATTTTATGGGCCGAAAGTTTTTTCGGCCCATAAAATTTTTATTCATTTCCAACCATTTCCACTGCCAATAAACTAGTTTTCGGCAGCGGAATATGACCCTCTTTTCGGTAGACATAAATTATAATTATGTCAATAATACCGAGGAGGGATAATATGGCGGTCAATGGGAAAACAAAATTGTCGGGGGTGCGCATAGCGACGCTGGCACAGACAATTGAAAGGCCCGATGTCAAAAAAATACTTGCTTTGATACTCAATTTCATAATGGGCTTTACAATGTCCTGCGTACGCGTGATGACTACGCTGGCGCCTTTCGGAGTTGCTATGGTGAGCCGAGCCGGTACGGATGCGGAAGGACTAAGCTGTGTTCTGGGAGCCTGCTTGGGGTACATACTGACAGGGACCTTCGACTGGAGCATCCGCTACATATCCACTGTTATGCTCATCTTCACCGTAGCCTACGTTTTTCGCAGTACAAGAGTTTATACGAAGTCCTGGTTTATGCCGTCGGCAGTCGCAGCTATTACAGGCATCACAGCGTTCCTGGGCAGTTTTCAGACCATAAGCGAATTTCCTGATGTGGTCAGCATGTTTTCCGAGGTCGTCCTCGCCGGCGGCGCGGCATATTTCTTTGCCATTGCTCTGACCCCGCAGAAGACAGGCGGGGAGGAGGCCGAACGCCTGCAGACCGTCAGCCTTTTGGTGCTGTGCGCCTGCTTTATGATGTCTTTGACAAATGTAATCGTCGCAAACGTCATATCGGTCGGCCGCCTTCTGGCCGTACTTGCTGTGCTGACTGCCGCTTTCAAGGGCGGGATGCTCCCCGGCTGCGCAGCCGGAACAGCGCTTGGCATCGCCATGGATATGGCTGCGGGCACCAATGTGTTTTTTGTTATGGCCTACGCCTTTGCGGGGCTTGTCTCCGGTGTGTTTTCAAAGCATGGGAGGCTGCTGTTTCTCGTGAGCTATATACTCGCCAATGCCGTGGCCGTTTTGTGGACCTGGGGCTTTTCACTTCGTATGGAGCTTTTATTCGAGGTTTTTGCCGCGACGGTCATATTCGCCATACTCCCTGACAAATTTCTTGAGTATGTGGGCAGCTTTGCACAGCTTCCCGTACCGGCCACGGGCGAGTCGGGTCTGAGGCGTTATGCGGCAAGCAGAGCCGCACGGGTAGGGGATGCCTTTCGAGATCTCTACGGAACAGTGTTTCGCAGCCTGGATGTCAAGACCAACGACAACGATATAGCGACGGTTTTTGACAGGGCGGCGGCAACTGTATGTGTCGGCTGTAAGAATAAGGAGGACTGCTGGCAGAGAAACTTTATGGACACGCTGTCTGTAATGAACGATGCCACAGCTCCGATGCTCGAACGGGGCAAGCTCATGCGCGAGGACCTCGCGGACAGGTTTCTTGAGAAGTGCCCGCAGAGCTATTCCTTCATTTCGGCTGTCAACTCGGAGCTTCGCGCCATGACCTACCGAAAGCAGTTCAAAAGCCGTCTCAACGAAAACCGGACGGCCGCCTATGGGCAGTACCGTGAGCTTGCGGACATTATAGACGGTGTCGCGACGGAGCTTTACTCCGCAAAGGGCGCTGACCCACTGGCCGAAAGACGGCTGAAGCGCTTTCTCCGAGCCATGGATATAGAGGCAGAGGCATCGGTTTTCAGGGACAGCCGCGGGAGGCTGCGCACGGTTATCGAGAGCGGAAATCTGCGTCCGCTGCTGCGGCAGGACAACTATCTGGAGCTCATCTCGGGAGTTCTGGGGGTGCGTCTCTGCAAACCGCCCTGCGAGGACGAGATAAGCGATAAGCATATTGTTCTCATTGAGGCCGAGCCGCTGACAGCCAGCGTCGGTATAGCGGGTATGAAGAAAAAAGGCGAGCCTGTGAGCGGCGACAGGGGGACTTATTTTAAGACCGATACGGGTGTCCTCTGCGTCATCCTCGCAGACGGAATGGGCAGTGGCGAGGGTGCTGCAAAGGAGAGTATAAACGCTGTGCGCACACTGGAGGCTTTTCTTCGCGCCGGCGTCGATCCGGCGGTAGCTATGAAGCTTCTCAACTCGGTATTGCTTCTGAAAAACGGTGAGGAGTGGGGCTACTCAACCGTTGATCTGATGTGTATTGATCTGTTTTCAGGGGAGACCTGCTTTTTCAAATACGGGGCGGCGCCGTCCTTTGTAAAAAACGGAAAGGTTATCCGCCGTGTCCGTGGAGAGAGCCTTGCGGCGGGACTTTGTGCGGGAGAGGGGAGTGCTCCGGACATTGTACGTATGAGGCTTAAGCCAGGGAACGTGGCTATTATCGCCAGCGACGGCGTTGTGGTTGAGAGCCATGACAACTGGCTGCGTGAGATGCTGCTCAAGAACGACGGGGCGGATGCAAAGGCGCTCGCGCGGGAGACTCTGCGCGCCGCCGTAAAGCAGTACGGCTGTGAGGACGATATGACGGTGCTCGCAGTACGCGTGGACGAGAGGGTGTAGGCAATGTTTGGACAGAGAAGCAGACGGAAAAAAGCACCACTAAAGTTTTGTTTTGGGAATAATAAGCCCCGGCGGCGGTTAAACTGGAAGCAAATGGAGCCGCAGGAGGGGTGCAACGTGGTAAAAGGGTTATCCCGTAGAGTAATTGTAATCAAATCGCCGGACGCAAGGTATTTCGATGAGGCAATATTTGTTCTGAAAGATGAGCTTTTCGGAGGAAAGGACAGCGCGGCCATAATAAAGGAAGCGCGTAGGGTGGCCAACAGCTATGTCAAGGCCAGTCCAAAGGCACCGAAAAAAAGCGGCTCAAGGTTCCCGCCGGGTATGTTCGTTTATGCTGGTACCGCAGCTGCAGCGGCCGTGTGTCTGACACCGCTGGTGTGTATAATGTGACAATCAAACAGGCGTCGGGCGGGGTCAAGTAAACTATACCCCGTCCGACTGATTTTTTGTGTCATTTTCTGTTGAGTTATTGCGCCATCCATGATAAAATCAATTAATTACGGAAGACGGTGCTCACGGAGGTGTTAATAATGAAAACAGCCATCAAAAACGCTTTGGCTGTACTGCCGCAGGGTAGCAGAATAGCGGACATTTATATTGATGGGGACAGCATATGCGCTATCGGAGATGCCCCCGAGGGTTTTTTACCGGACCGCGTCATCGACGCCACGGACAAGCTGCTTACGCCGGGCTTTATAAACGCGCACACACATATCTACATGACCTGTATGCGCAACCGCGCCGACGACCTGAACTTCACCAAATGGCTGTTTGACACTGTGGTTCCTATGGAAAACACACTGTCGGAGGATGATGCCTACTGGGGAATAATGCTGGGCTGCATGGAGATGCTGGAGAGCGGCGTTACTAGCATCCTAGATATGCACATGTTCCCTATGACGACAGCCAAAGCCATGGCAGACTCCGGCATGCGCGCCGTGATCTCACGCGGGCTTCAGGGGAGCAGGGACAGCAGGCAGGCTGGGGAGGACCGAATAAAGCAGGCTGTGGACGAGATGGAGGCCTATGGTCAGACACCCACTCTAACGTTTATGCTCGCGCCCCACGCGCCCTACACCTGTGACGACTACTATCTGACCCGCGTCGCTGAGAAGGCGAGGGAGCTGAACATCGGTATAAACACGCATCTGTCCGAGAGTATGGATGAGCAAAACACCATAAGAGAGCGCTATCACATGTCGCCAGCGGAGTTCTATGACAAATGCGGTATACTTGGCGCAAACACCGTCTGTGCCCACTGTGTGTATCTGTCCGAGAGCGATATGGACCTGCTTGCCGGGCGCGGAACGAGCGTTGCTCACAATCCCGCCAGCAACATGAAGCTGGGGAACGGCTTTGCGCCCGTTGCCCTGATGCAGAGGCACGGAGTCAACGTCTGCATAGGCACCGACGGCTGCTGCAGCAACAACAATCAGAGCATTCTGCGCGAGATGGGTATAGCGGGGCTCATACATAAGGGGACCGCCGGAGAGGCAACGGCGGTAACAGCCGCAGAGGTGTTTAACATGGCCACCGTAAATGGCGCGAAGGCGCTTTGCCTTGGAGACATCACCGGCGAAATTGCAGTCGGCAAGCGTGCGGATCTGAGCCTATTCGACCTCAACTCTCCGGGCTTCTTCCCGCTGGGTGACCCTAAGTCCGCTCTGGTCTATGCCAATGCCGGACTCAAGGCCGAGACTGTGATGGTAAACGGTGAAGTCCTGCTCGATAAGGGAGAGTTCAAAACTATTGACGCCGAACGCGTCAGGCATGAAATAAAGGGCTTGCAAAAGCGGCTTGATAAGATAAGGAGAGTGTAAAATGAGTCACATCAGAGACATTAACCTGGCTCCTCAAGGCGAAATGAAAATCAACTGGGCGTCAAAGCATATGCCCGTTCTCAGCAGCATTGCTGAGGATTTTGCCCGTGAAAAGCCCTTCGCGGGACTGAAAATGGCACTGTCCATACATTTCGAGGCGAAGACTGCCTACCTCTGCCGCGTGCTAGCGCTCGGCGGAGCCGAGCTGCATGTTACGGGCAGCAACCCCCTGTCTACCCAGGACGATGTCGTAGCGGCCGTAGCGGCCGGAGGCATCGAGGTCAATGCGATCCACGGCGTGTCCATGGAGGAGTATGAGAAGCACCTCTGCGAAACCCTGGAGTTCGGTCCCAACATCATCATCGACGACGGCGGCGATCTGGTCAATCTCATGCATACGAAGTATACAGGCCTCATACCGCAGGTCTACGGTGGCTGTGAGGAGACGACAACGGGTATAAACCGGCTGCGTGCCATGTCCAGAGCAAAGACACTGCGTTTTCCCATGATCATGGTAAACGATGCCGACTGCAAGCATCTTTTCGACAACCGATACGGCACAGGACAGTCCGTATTTGACAGTATAGATGCGTCCTCCAACCTCATAGTAGCCGGGAAATACGTCGTTGTCGCCGGATACGGCTGGTGCGGAAAGGGCGTTGCTATGCGTGCAAAGGGGCTGGGAGCACGTGTTATCGTGACGGAGGTCGACCCCGTTAAGGCCATCGAAGCCAATATGGAGGGCTTTGAGGTAATGCCCATGGCGGAGGCCGCAAAAATCGGAGACATTTTTGTCACTGTTACCGGCTGCAGCGACGTTATCACAAAGGAACATTTCAACGTGATGAAGGATGGGGCAATCCTCAGCAACGCAGGCCATTTCGACGTTGAGGTGAACGTAAAGCAGCTGCGTGAAATTGCGAAAGAACGCTATTTGGCACGCAAGAATATTGAGGGCTACGTCATGCCCGACGGCAGGGCTCTCTATCTCGTTGGCGAGGGCAGGCTTGTAAACCTCGCCGCCGGGGACGGCCATCCGGCAGAGATCATGGACATGAGCTTTGCCATTCAGGCGCTGTCGGCAAGATATGTGGCGAAAAACCGGGGCAAGCTGCCTGCGGACGTTATTTCAGTTCCCCGGGAGATAGACTTTGAAGTTGCGTCCAAAAAGCTTAAGAGTATGGGAGCGTCGATTGACGTTCTGACCGATGCTCAGAAGGAGTATCTCGGAATTTGATATCGGCGCGGATAGCATCCGCGCATAAGAGAAAGGGTGAGCAATATGGAATTGAAGGACTATGAGACCTTCGAAAAAGAGCTGTTTGAAATGCTGGACAACAAGCAGATCAAACATTTCAAAGAGACCATCGAGGATATGAATGAACATGATATTGCGACGTTCATCTCCAATCTGCCTCGAAAAAAGATAGCTGTGGTGTTCCGATTGCTACCCAAGTCAATTTCGGCGGACGTTTTTGCAAACCTTGAAGTTGAAGAGCAGCAGCTCATCATCGAATGTATAACCGATAAAGAGCTGGGTGAAATTATTGAGGAACTGTATCTTGACGATGCGGTGGACATGCTGGAGGAGCTCCCGGCCAACGTGGTAAAACGTGTTATGCGCACGGCTACCAGCGAAACGAGGACCCTCATAAACCAGTATCTTGAATACCCCGAAAAATCTGCGGGCAGCATAATGACCGCGGAGTACGTGGACCTGAAAAAGTACATGAATGTCCGTGAGGCCATTGCGCGTATCCGCAGGATAGGCAAGGACAGGGAGACTATCTATACATGTTTCGTCATTAGCTCCGACCGAAAGCTGGAGGGCGTTATCACCGTCAAGGATATGCTTTTGTCGGACGACGAGGCCATAATCGGCGACATCATGGACACCAATGTCATCTATGCCACTACCACAGACGATCAGGAGGAGGTCTCCGAACTCATTTCGGAATACGACCTTCTGGCCGTTCCGGTCGTGGATAAAGAGGGAAGGCTCGTCGGTATCGTAACTGTCGACGACGTCATAGACGTCATGCAGGAGGAGCTGACCGAAGATATCGAGAAGATGGCCGGTATTACGCCCTCGGACAAGCCTTACTCAAAGACAGGTGTCGGAGACATATGGAAGAGCCGTATACCGTGGCTGATGTTCCTGATGCTCTCCGCCACCTTTACAAGCATGATAATAAACCGTTTTGAGGACGCCCTTGCAACCTGTGTTGTCCTGACCGGCTTTATCCCCATGCTTATGGATACCGGCGGAAACAGCGGCGCCCAGAGCTCAACGGCCGTCATCCGCAGCCTGTCGCTGGGCGATACGGAGCCGAAGGACATTTTCAAGGTTATATGGAAAGAGATTCGTGTTGCCGTCCTTTGCGGACTGACGCTGTCGGCGGTGAACTTCGTCAAGATGTTCTTTGTTGATAGGATGCTTCTCGGAAACAGCGACGTGAATGTCTTTGTTGCCCTGACCGTATCATTGACTCTTATTTTCGTAGTCGTATTCGCAAAGGTCGTGGGCAGTACGCTCCCCTTGGCGGCGGAAAAGCTTGGGATAGATCCCGCTGTTATGGCAAGTCCGCTCATAACCACCATTACCGATGCCGTGTCTCTGCTGATATACTTTTCCTTGGCCGGGGTTGTACTGAAAATATAAAATAAGCGCACCGCTTTAAGCGGTGCGCTTTCTATCTTTCTATAATGTATTTTATTCAGCAAATTGAGGATTTTGAGGCATTTCCCGCAGGGCAATGTAATATGTTGCATAGCTGACGGTGGCGTAGGGCAGCACCCAGATAGATACAAACGGTACGGCACAGAGTATATACCAACCAAGGAAGCTCAGATCCATCACGAAAAGCTCCCACTTGTGTCCATACATCATCTTCTTGCTGGCGCTTATGCACTCCAGAGCGCTCATCTCGGGGTTTTCTATCATTATAAAGAAGGCCTGGCGGTAGCGGTAGGCCGCCACGATACCGGGTATAATAAAAAGCAGTGTCCACAAAAATACAAAGATGTAGCTCAAAATGCCTAGCCAGATATATTTGAAGAACATTCCAAAGCCGTCAAAAAGGTTGCCATAGCTCGGGTTTTGCTTTTTGACCACATTCAGGCAGTAGATGTAGAAACCAATCTGAAGAATAAAGGACATCAGGGACAGGGCAAAAGCGATGACACCGGAATACCATGCAATATCCGGCGTCGGCGGTAAATATGACCAGTTGCCTTTCATATAGCTTGTCATCATGTCGTTTACCATTTCGTTGTAGCCGACGAGCTGAGAATAGAGGTACCCTACGACATAGAGTATGAGCACGTAGATGAGACCGACAATAACCGGACTTGGATTGGTTTCACGGATCATTTTCTTTGCACTCTGTTTGAGCACGGGGCGGTTGATTTTCATTCTGTCTGCTCCTTTCATATAAAGGAATACGATATATACAATATACCACATATCCGGGGAATTACAAACATCAAATTTTATTTGTATTTAGTTTGTGCTTATGCTATAATTCGCATTAAACCAATAGGGATTAGCAGAAAGGACAATTCTCGATGAACGAGCTTAAGAATAAAATCCTCTCGCTCAAAGAAGAGCGCAGCGCGCTGGTTTTGGCACACTACTATCAAAACCTCGACGTACAGGACATTGCCGACCATGTGGGCGACTCCTTTGCCCTTGCAAAGCTGGCGCAGAAAGCCTCGCAGGACACCATAATACTCTGCGGCGTGCGCTTCATGGCGGAGAGCGCGAAGATACTCAACCCGGCGAAAACCGTCTATCTTCCTGCGGACGAGGCAGGCTGTCCCATGGCGGACATGATCACGCCCGAGGACGTTATAGAGCTGCGCAGGCAGTATCCCGAAGCGGCTGTAGTATGTTATGTAAACTCCTCTGCCGATGTCAAGGCGGTCAGCGATATCTGCTGTACGTCGTCCTCGGCGGAAAAGGTCGTTCGCGCCCTTGATCAGAAGCAGATTATCTTTGTGCCGGACAAGAACCTCGGCGCATATGTCGCAAAGCAGATACCCGAAAAGCAGTTTATTTTTTTTGAGGGCTTTTGTCCCATACACAACAGCCTTACTGAGAGCGATGCGTTGGCCGCCAAAGAGCAAAACCCCAACGCGCTGCTGCTGGTGCACCCGGAATGCAGGGGGCAGGTGCTCTCACATGCCGACTATATCGGCTCCACGGCGGGGATTCTTGAATACGCCCGCAGGACTGAAAAGAAGGACATAATTATCGGAACAGAGATGGGAGTTTATGAGATACTGAAGCGTGAGCTCCCAGACAAAAACATCTCCATTATCCGCGAAGACTTTATATGTACGGATATGAAGAAGACCAGCCTTGAGGATGTGCTGGCCTGTCTGGAGGGCAGAACAGAGCCAATAACTATGGACACTGAGCTTATGGACAGAGCGCGGAGGAGCCTTGAACGCATGGTGGATGTCGGATGATGGAGTAGACATAATTACAGTGGCCGCAGTTTTAAGTACAAACTGCGGCCACTGTATTGTTTAATGGTTTACATAATTATAGTAAGATCAGTAGCTGGCCAAAAAACTCTTAAACTCCTCCATAGTGCCGGCAGCAAGATAGACCGTTTCGCGGGTTCCGAGTATACAGTAAATTGAACCGTCCACAGACCATAGGGAGATAGTGGTGGCGTCGGGGAAGAGGAGGGTGTAGTCGGGCGTATCGGAAAGCTCCGGGTCAACGATATCTGTACCGGAACAGCCGAGAATGTCTGAAAGCTCGGTTTGCTTATTGTCGTTCAATGTAATCAGAGGTCGGACATTTTCCCTTTTGTCGTAAGAGCCCTCGAAGACCTTAATCTCGCCGGAGGCAAACAGCCCGCTGAGTATACCGTTAAGCTCTCCTGAGCCGGCGGCATACATTGTGCTGTTTCCTGAATTTCCGGTCATGGGGGCGGTAAACATCATACCGTCACTGCCGCTGCTCTTTTCTTCGACCTGTTCGTGAGAAAAGCCGTAATCGGAGTCTTTTTTAGTTGTACCCTCCTGTACGTCCTCACATTCTTCGGGATTGGAGCCGGAAAGTACGGTCTCCTCCGGGGCGGCGTCTCTGGTCAGGTCTGAGCGGAAAAGGCTGTCGAACCATCCGAAACGGGATGCGCCGAACAAAATTAATACAAGGCAGGCGGCGGCCGCCGTGAAGCGCCCAAAGACAAAGAAGCGGGGCCTCTTGCTCTTCTCTTGAGCCTCTATTCTGTGCATTATGCTCTTGGAAAGGGATTCGGGAGGTTCGACAAGATCGTCGGACATAGCGCCGGAAATCCCTTTGAAGGCGTCGTATATACGTCTGCAATCAGAGCAGGACTCCATATGGGCGCAAAGCTCGGCTTCCTGCTCCGGGCTCAGCTCGCTGTCCGATAAACTGCTGATCATCATGATGTATTTGTCACATTCGGCCACGCTTCACACCTCCTTCCGTTCTTTTGACTCGGAAGTATAAGAAAAGTTCCTGTCTGAAAGTAAAATTTCGCACAGTTTTTTTCGCGCGCGGAAAATGCGGGACTTGACTGTCCCTGCCTCTAATTCCAGCGCCTTGCCAATTTCATCATAGCTCAATCCGTCGATCTCCCGCAGCAGAAGTATGGCGCGGTAGTCAGCCGGAAGGTGCTTCATACCGCGGCGGACGGCTGCACGGAGCTCGGCCCTCTCGGCCTCGCTTTGAGGAGAAAACCGCTCGTCGGGTATCTCAAGCTCTCTCTCGCAATCGTCTTCGGCGTATGTAAGCGAGATATGCGCCTTACGGCTCTCTGAGCGCAGAAAGTCCAGGCAAATATTGGTGGTAAGACGATAGAGCCAGACGGAAAAGCGACAGTCTCCGCGGAAGCTGCCGATTGAGTTGTAAGCTCTTATGAAGGACTCCTGCGCCATGTCGAGGGCATCGTCTTCATTTCCGACCATGCGCAGAGACAGGTTGTAGACCTTTGACTGATGGCTCAGGACAAGGCTCTCAAAAGCCGAACTGTCGCCGTCCTGAACCTGCCGAACAATTTCCAGTTCCTCTTCTCGTGTCACTACATCACCTTAATTCTCTCTTCATTTGTCTTGCCAGCTTATAGACATCGTCCAGATTTCCGACCTGAACAATACTTGCTTTAAAGTATCCAGAGTGGGGTACGCCGCGCAGATACCACGCAAAGTGGCGCCGCGCCTCCAGACAGGCAATTTTCTCGCCTTTTAATCGGGCGGCCTCCTCAATCTGCATGACGGCCGTATCCACACGCTCCTCCAGGGGCGGTTCAGGAGGTAGGGGCTTTCCCTCCAGCAGAGCGTTGGCCCTCGTGAACAGCCACGGATTTCCGAAGGCGCCTCGTCCGACAGCAGCCATATCGCAGCCTGTGTAGCGGAGTATGCGTACGGCGTCCTCCGGCTCGAATATGTCACCGTTTGCAAAAACAGGTATATCAACGGCGCGCTTTACATCTCGGATTATGTCCCAGTCGGCCACTCCGGAATACATCTGTGCCCTTGTTCTGCCGTGGACGGTGATAGCGCCGGCTCCCGCCTGTCGGCACATTTTTGCAAACTCGACGGCGTTTACATTGCCCTTGTCCCAGCCCTTCCGGAACTTTACCGTAACGGGGACGCCCGCGCCGCGGACTACGGCTTCGATTATTTTCATGGCTTTGTCGGGGTCGCGCATCAGCGCGCTGCCGTCGCCGTTTCCCGCGACCTTGCCCACCGGGCAGCCCATATTGATGTCGATGACGTCTGCTCCGGAGATCTCGCGGGCCATTCCGGCCGCCTGCTCCATGACCTCCGGCTCGCTTCCGAAAATCTGTGCCGCACAGGGGTGTTCATGCTCGCCTAGCTGCAGAAGGCTCTTCGTTTTTTCGTCCTTATAGACAAGAGCCTTGGCGCTGACCATCTCTGTACATGTGTAGGCGGCCCCCGCCCTGCGGCAGACTTGACGGAAAGCAGTGTCGGTCACCCCGGCCATAGGTGCCAGCATCAGAAGACCGTCTATGTTTACATTGCCTATCTTTACCATTACACAGTCCTAAATATTGATGTCGAGTCCAACGGGGCAGTGGTCGCTGCCGTATATTTCAGGGCAGATATACGCCCTCTCGATGTGATCCTGAAGCCTGTCCGACACAAGAAAATAGTCGATGCGCCAGCCGGCGTTCCTTTCACGCGCTCTGGTACGGAAGCTCCACCAGCTATATGCGCCTTCAAGGTCGGGGTAGAGGTAGCGGAAGGTGTCCGTAAAGCCGGCGGCCAGAAGCTCGGAAAACTTGCCCCGTTCCTCGTCGGAAAAACCGGCGCTGAAGTGGTTTGTAGCGGGGTTTTTGAGGTCGATCTCCTCGTGGGCGACGTTCATATCTCCGCAGATTATGACGGGCTTTTCGGCGTCCAGACTGCAGACGTATTCGCGGAAAGCGTCCTCCCAGTTCATTCGGTAATCCAGCCTTTTCAGCTCTTCCTGGGAGTTGGGCGTGTATACGCAGACCAGGTAAAACTTTTCAAATTCAAGCGTTATGACACGCCCCTCGCTGTCGTGCTCGGGAATTCCGAGATTGTAGCGGACATTGAGGGGCGTCGGGCTGGTAAAGACCGCGGTGCCGGAATAGCCTTTTTTTTCGGCGTAGCACCAGTAGTCCTCGTAGCCCGCGAGGTCAAGCTCTATCTGGCCCTCCTGCAGCTTGGTTTCCTGCAGACAGAATATGTCGGCGTTCAGACCGTAGAATGACTCCTCAAAGCCTTTTTTTACAGCGGCACGCAGGCCGTTTACATTCCATGAGATCAGACGCATATATTTCACCCTCTTTTTGCAACAAGCCGATTTATGGGCATACCCTGCTCGTAGAATTTTTTTTCGTAGTCGGTCATGACGCCCACAGGACCGTTGTCGTGCAGGTTTTCGGTGACCTCGGTAAGCTCCCAGCCCTCGTTCTCAAAGGTCTCCAGCGAGTACTCGAACAGGGGACGGTTGTCGGTTTTAAAACAGACCTCTCCGTCCTGCTTTAGGATGCTTTCATAGATGGCTAGAAAACCGGGGGAGGTGAGCCGGCGCTTGACGTCGCGCTTTTTCGGCCAGGGGTCGCAGAAATTAATGAATATTCTATCCACCTCGTGAGACTCGAATATTACGGGCAGAGCTGCGGCGTCCGTGTCGATGAAGCGGACGTTTTTGATGCCCCTGTCACAGACACGCTCCATTCCTACGACCATTGCGTCGGGGACTTTTTCCACAGCGACGAGGAGTATATCGGGGTGCTGCTCGGCGGTGTCGGCGGTAAAGAG
>JAAYCC010000252.1 GCA_012729875.1 Clostridiales bacterium
CGTCCTTACCGCTGCATCTCTTGCCTCTTCCGTTCTCACCGTTTTCTGCAACATACTTGCGTTTGTAACGGAAATCCATCAGCGTAGACATGTTGTCGTCCGCTACTACTATGATATTGCCGCCGCGTCCGCCGTCACCGCCGTCCGGACCGCCCGCCGCAACATATTTTTCTCTGTGGAAAGCGATCGCCCCGTCCCCGCCTTTTCCGGCGCGGACGCTTATCGTCGCTTTATCAATAAAAGTTGTAGCCATTGGCTGATAAACTCCCTTTTATAATTTGAAAAGAAAACGGGTGGACATATTATGCCCACCCGATAAAAGGTTACTGTGCTATGTCTTCGTAAACAGAGACCTTTTTGCGGTCCTTGCCGAAACGCTCGAATCTCACGATTCCATCGCTCAGTGCGAACAGAGTGTCGTCACTACCCCTGCCGACATTGGTGCCGGGGTGGATCTTCGTTCCGCGCTGTCTGACAAGGATGTTGCCGGCGAGGACGAACTGGCCGTCGGCTCTTTTGGGTCCAAGGCGCTTGGATTCGCTGTCGCGCCCGTTCTTGGTGGAGCCCATTCCCTTTTTATGTGCCATGCTTTACACCTCCATGTGCCAAATAGTTAGCGGAACTAAGCGGTAATTGTACCGATTTGTACCTGAGTATAGGGCTGTCTGTGGCCCTTGGTCAGACGATAGCCCTTCTTGGGCTTCATCTTGTAGACGCGCACCTTTTTGGCCTTGCCGTTCTTTAAGACATTGGCTTCGACCTTTGCGCCTTCCAGATATGGGGCGCCAAACCTGCTGCCGTTCTCGTCTATAACCGCGAGAACGCGGTCAAAAGTGTATGCGTCGCCGTTTGTGACGTTCAGCTTCTCGATAAAGATGACGTCGCCTTCAGCAATGCGGTACTGCTTACCGCCTGTCTCAATGATTGCGTGCTTCATTTGCTCATTGCACCTGCCTCTCTCGGAGTCTCGCTCTGAGGGTGAGAACCAGAGTTCTGCTTACTGACCCTTTCAATGCGGCTCTGTTAGTTTAACATGTGCCCCGAACGGTGTCAAGAAATTATTACCCGGAATTTTGTATTTTTGTACACAATCAGTACAAAAGGCGGGGGATGAAAGCTCCCCCCGCCCTATTTTTACTGTTTTTTACTCTTTGGCCTGGCCGAACAGCTCGCGCAGCTCACAGACATTCCTCTTGCCGGCGGCATTTTTCGGAATGCAATCCATGAAGGTCACATACTTCGGGACCTTGATTGTAGAGAGCTTTTCCTTTACTTGCTTGAGTATTTCCTCTCTGGCTACCTTTGCGCCCGGAGCCAAAACTATGAGAGCCTTACCAACCTCGCCCCATTTTATATCGGGAACACCGATTATACAGGCCTCCATTATTCCGGGTATGGTCATTATAACGTCCTCGATCTCCTGCGGGAAAATATTTTCTCCTCCGGATATGAACATGTTTTTCTTTCGACCTACTATATAGCAAAAACCGTCCTCGTCTAGATATCCGACATCGCCGGAGTGAACCCAACCATCGTCTCTGAACATTTCCTCGGTGGCTACGGGGTTGTTCCAGTAGCCCTTAAACAGAAGTTTGCCCTGGAAAAGAAGCTCTCCCTTCTCGCCTTGGGGGACATCATTGCCGTTGTCATCGACAAAGCGGAGCTGATTAAAGGGGGCTGGCTTACCGCAGGAGTTCCACTTTGCGCGGACATCGTCGATACACATAATGTCGATAGGGTGGCACATATTGTTCGGGCCGATCTCGGTCATGCCGTAAGCGTTGACCATCTTGACGCCTTTGTTCCAGTATATTTCCAAAAGCTCTTTGCCCGTGGGCGCCGCGCCGGTGAGCAGGAAGCGGTAGCAGGTAAAATCGGTCTGCGCAAAATCGGGATGCATTGCCATTGCCTTATACATAGTCTCGACAGAGATACCGACAGTCGGGCGCTCGTCGCGGATTATTTTCAGAACCTTTTCCGGGTTGAAGCTGCGGACAATAATAACTCTGCCGCCGGCGGCAAGGGCCGCCAGAGTAAGAACATTCCAGCCCGCGGTATGGAAAAGGGGTAAAGTGAGGATCGCGGTATCGGTCTCCTTAATATTGAGGTACAGGCAGTCAATGATCGCATTGTAAAAAATGGAGCGGAACGGTATCATTGCCGCCTTGGGGCGTCCGGTAGTGCCGCCCGTATGGATGAGCATCTGGACGTCCTCATAGTCCAGTTGAGGAGGGGTCACAGGCTCATAGTCCTTGTTGTCCATGATGTCGCCGTACCAGTATTGATCCTCTGGTCCTATAATATCGAGGCAGATGCACTCTCCCTCATAGCCATGCTCTTTAAGGCTAAGTATGGTAAATGTAAATTCCGCGGAATAGAACATTACGCTGGGTGCTTCGTTCTCAATAAGAGCGAACAGCTCCGATTCGCGCAGAAGACAGTTGTAAGTAGTTATTATGATGCCGGTTTTGAAAGTGGTGTAGTATGCATCGAAAAAAGCCACGGCGTTGGTGGCGCAGAAACCAATTCTGTCACCCTTTTCCAGTCCGAGCTTTTTGGTCAGGAACCATGCCAGCTTATCGCTGCGCATGTCCATATCTACGTAGGAATAATGCTTGTCGTTGTCGTAGTCATAAATTGCTTCTCTGTTGCCGGAAAACCTTGCACGGTATTTTCCCATGTTTGCAAGGACTTCAGAATCGTACATATCAGTTTCCTCCCTTGTGCCCCCACCCAACGGTTCCGACGCTTCTCTACAATCACTTTTTTCCGGAATACGCGGCAAAACTTCCAAAGCTTTACAAAGGGCAATAAGTTAATATCATAGTTATAGTTTAATACTTCCGCACAGATAATTCAACACGAAAAGCTCAAAAACACCTCTGGGTATAAGTGAAACGGACATTTTTTCATTTAGTCATAATTTTATGTTGTCGAATTTGTGTATAAAAACGACTCTGCTTAAAGCGACGGTCACCCGAATGTCCAAATAAATGCAACAGCAAACGCCTCGCGGATAAAATAGTTCATGCGCAGCACAACATACGTCGTCCTTGCAGCCACGCCGTAAGGCTCTGCGCCCAGTTTCTCCGCTATGAGCTTTGCCCTGTAGAGGTGGTATTCGCTGGAGACAATGGCGAGCCTTCCCCTTGGATCCCCGCCTCGTTCCGCGATGATGTCGAGCGCAAATCTTATGTTCTCCTGCGTGGAGGAGGATTTCTCCTCTTTGATTATTCTGTCAGGTTCTATGCCGCTCTCCTCGAGCCAAAGGCGCATACACTCAGCCTCGGTTATGTCCTCTCCGGCGCCCTGGCCACCGGACACAATGACTGTGGCGTCACGGTATTCTTCCAGATATGCTTTCGCCGCCTCAAGTCTGTTTAACATCGACAGCGAGGGCACCGTACCGTTCACTCCGGCGCCCAAGACCAAAAGATACGGAGCGTCCGGATCATCGTCCGAACGTGCGGAGTGCACGACGTGTGCTTCTGCGACTATAAAAAATCCGACACCAACCGAAAGCAGAATCACGAGCAGCCTCTCAAGCGTCCGGGCCACGGCGGGGCGCTCGGCTCCCAAGGCTTTCAAGAGCCTGAAGGCAGCTACAACAAGCGCTGTAAAAAGTAAAACCAGCGCGAGAGTCCTGTACCCTATGAGCGCAAAGGCAAAAAAAGCGCTAAGCGCGAGTAAGACCGCCTCTGTCCATAAAAACGCCCTGTTTCTCTGACAGCAATTCATACGCACTCCGACAGCTCCTCCCACTTCAAGTATAGCAAGTCAAGCTCTTTATCAAGCTCAGACCTCTGCTCGTCCAGCTCCATAAGCTTTTGATAGTCGCTGGAAAATTTTTCATACTGCTCATCCAAATCAGAGAGCTTTTCTTCCAGATTTTCTATGTCCCTCTCAACACGTGATAGCTGTTTACCGGCATTCCGGGGTCTCTGGGGCTTTGGGGCTTTAGCGGGTCTCATTTTTGAGGCTTTCAGCTTTTCAAGCTGACCTATTTCCTCCTGCCGCTTTTTGTATTCGCGGTATTCGGTGAAGCCTCCCCTGAAATCCACTATCCGTCCGTCCTCAAGCGCCCAGATTCGGGTCGCGAACTTCTCGATGAAGTATCGGTCATGGGAGACAAAGAGCAGGGCCTCATCATAGCTTTCCACAGCGTCCTCTATCCACTCCCGGCTCGATATGTCCAGATGGTTCGTGGGCTCGTCGAGTATAAGGAAATTTATCTCGCTCCGCATCAGCATACAAAGGCGCAGGCGGCTCTGCTCGCCTCCAGACAGCGCCGAGACCGGCTTGAAGACATCCTCCCCGGAAAAGCGGAAGCCGCCCAGGCGGTCACGCGCCTGCTGAGGAGTGCAGTTCTCAGAGTACAGCATCGTATCCACAAGATTACGTTGGGGGTGGTCAAACTTTATTATCTGTGGCAGATAAGCGCTTTTTACAGAGGGTCCAAGCCGTACAAAGCCGCTGTCCGGAGTGTCCTCGCCCATAATCAGCTTGATCAGAGTGGATTTGCCAGTCCCGTTGTCGCCTATGAGGGCTATTCTCTCTCCGCCCTCTATGATGAGCTCGAGCTCGGAAAACAGCGTCCTGTCCCCAAAAGATTTGCTAACGCCGTCGAGAACCAAAACCTCGTCTCCTGTGAACTCCCGCTGTGCAAATTTCATCTTCATGGCGCGTTCCGCTTTGGGGCGCTCCGTCTGTGACAGCCGCTCAATGCGCTTTTCCATTGAAAAGGCGCGCTTGTGCAGAGCGTCGTCTCCCATAAACGCCCAGAGATGCAGCTTGTCGGCCGCAGCCGAGAGCTGTTTTATTTTCGCCTGTTCTTTTTCATATCTCTTGAGCTGCTCCTCATATCTGTGCCGCTTTTCCCCTACATAGAAGCTGTAGTTGCCGCTGTAGAACTCCGCTCTGCCGTTTACTATCTCAACACAGCGCTGCACTGTCCGGTCGAGGAAATAGCGGTCGTGGGAGATAGCGAGAACAGTACCCCGAAATCTGTTAAGGTAGTCCTCAAGCCATTCCGTGGCACGCAGATCGAGGTGGTTTGTGGGTTCGTCCAGCAAAAGGATGTCGGTGTCCTCAATGATGAGCCTCGCCAGATTGACCCGCGTTTTTTCCCCGCCCGAGAGCTCGGAAAAGAGCCGTGAGCGCATTTCCGAGGAAATTTCAAGGCCGTTGGCAACGCGGCTGCGCTCCGCCTCCGCGCCGTATCCGCCGAGGCGCTCATACTCCGCCGCCGCCCTGTCATATTCCCGCATCGGCTCGCCGGACTGTCCCTCCGACATCCTTTCCGCCAGCTCTTTCATACGATCCTCAAGGGCAAATATGCGCTCGTGGGCGGATTTGAGTACATCGTCCACGGTGTAGTCTTCGGGGTAGACGGGAATCTGGGAGATCAGTCCCAGGCGCTTGCCGCCTGTGACAACGACATTTCCCGCGTCAGGGTGCAGCTCACCGGTCATTATCCGGAACAAGGTCGTCTTACCGGCGCCGTTTCTGCCCAATATACCCACGCGGTCACCGCAGGCAACGTCAAATGTCAGTCCGTCCAGTATGTTTTTGTCCTGTTCAAAGGATTTTACAACCCCCTGAATGGATATGTCTGTCATCTTTCTCTATCTCCAAAGTCATTTTGCGACAGCTGCCTGCAGGACAGTATTCGCCAGCGCACCGGCATTTACAAGTCCTCCGCCGCCGTTTTCAATAATAACGCTAAATGCCAGCGGGTGTTCCGAGTCGTCTAGAAAACCCACGATCCAAGCATGGTCCGTATTGTTTCCGACCTCCGCAGTACCTGTTTTGGCACATATCTTTAATCCGGGAAAGAGGTTTTCCCCATAGCCGTACACAACGTTGTAGTTCATCATAGAGGCTATTCTGTCGGCGGTTGTCTCCTTCAAAAGACGGGTCTTTTCTGTCCGTCCGCCTTTCAGCAGAGTCGGCTCCTCGACAACGCCGCCGTTGGCGATCGACGAGACCAGCCTCAGCATCGCATACGGCGATACAAGATCGGTGTACTGCCCTATTCCCGACCAGCTCAGGTCTGAGCTGCCGTTTTCGGCCCTTTCAAAGCTTCCGGCCCTGGTCTCCGCTCCGCAGAGGTCTAGGCTCTCCGTAAGCCCGAATTCTTCGGCATATTCGGAGATTTTATCCGCGCCGAGCTTCTGCGCAAGCTGTGAAAAAGCACAGTTGCAGGAGTGTGCCAGCGCCTCCTCAATGTTCTGCGTGCCGTGGGTCCCTGTGCAGGCGACGATATCGCCCCCGACATTCTCGCTCCCGCCGCAGTAAAAGGTCATATTTTGAAGGTCGGGCAGATAATCTATCGCCGCAGCGAGTGTGACAAGCTTGAATACCGAGCCCGGGGTATATGTCGCGCCAATAGTGCGGTTAATAAAAACGCCCTCATAATTTGCGTCGTTGAGGTCGGGCGTTGTATTTGGATCATAGCTCGGAGTGCTGACCATGCAGAGTATCTCGCCCGTCTTGTAGTCAGACACGAGTACGGCTCCGCGCCGTCCCGCAAGAGCCTCGTAAGCTGTGGCATTTAGTCCGGAGTCCACCGAAAGCCTTACTGTGGAGCCTTTACCGGATATGCCGGCAGTGCCGCTTATCCTGTCATATCCCGCAAGTCTGTCGTCAAAGAGCGACAGCGCGCCTGTGCCGATGTTGCCCGTATAATCGCCGACCACATGAAAACAGGATTTGCGCACGGTTTCGTCCTCGGCATAGCTGTAAACCCCGTCTCCGGCTTTTGCCAGAACGATGCCGTTTCTGTCCGTAAGAACGCCGGTGTTCAGGATTCCCTCTGAAAAGACGCTCTGGTTTGCGCGCAGCATGACCCACTCGTCCCCCTGCGTCCAGAGGCGCACAAGATACACGCCCACGCCGAGCACTACGGCAATAGCGATCAAAAACGCAAAATAGGAGCGATACATAATTTTTTTCATCTGCGACGCCTCCTTCTGACTCCGCGTCCGTCTATGATGTTGCGGCCGTTCTGGGTATACTCCTCGCGGGAATCGTCGACAAACGGGCTCTCTATGTCAAGGCAATCCTCATCGTCCTCGCTCCAGCGTGTAAATTCGTTTCTGTCGCGCAGCTTGTCTGGCGAACGCACAACAAAGCTGGCGTTTTTGCGGGTGTCTGTAGCCTTTATATACGCGAGCAGCGCCCAGCAGGATATGAGGCTGGAGCCGCCCAGCGATACAAATGGAAAGGTAACTCCGGTGAAGGGCAGAATATCGAGCGACCCGAAGACATTGAGCGCCATCTGGATCATCATCATGGAGACCGCCGCCGTACCCGCAATGACGTAAAAAGAGGAGCGCGCCTTTGCCGCGTTGCGTATAACGAACAGTGCCATAAGTATGATAGCCGCGATTATACACAGGCCGACTATCAGGCCCAGCTCCTCGCAGACGACCTCGAACACAAGGTCGGTGTCCGCCGCGACTATGCTCTGCAGCCAGCCGTTGCCGGAGCCGCGTCCGAACAGGCCGCCGGAGGCCGCCGCGGACATGGCGCGCGTCTGCTGATAGCCTGAATTGTTAACATCCTCCCAGACATGCCCCCATGCGGCAAAGCGCTGGGCGATATGGGGCTTTATGCTGAGTGCGAGAAAGCCGGCCAGTCCCGCGCCGGTCACCGCAAGCAGAACCGTGCCTATGTTGCCGCTTCGCATGAAGGAGAGCACAAGAAAGGTCGAGAAAAATATGAGTGCGGTGCCGAAATCGCCGATCAATGCGAGGGCGCCGACGCAGACGGCGGAAAAACCTATGAACATCAGAAGGTTGCGGTTGCGGTAGAGCCTGTCCATGGTCTCGGCACCGGCATATATGAAGGCGATCTTTACAAATTCCGAGGGCTGGAAGGTAAATCCTCCTATGCTGATCCAGTTCTTGGCGCCGAAAAACTCGGTGCCCAATATAACGTTGAACGCAAGCAGCAAGAGCGCAATAGCCGCGGCGGGCAGCCGCATTTTTTTGACGCGTTCAAGGTCGCGGAGCCACCAGCCAAAAAATATAAACACAGAGACTCCGGCGAGAAGGAGCAGCGTTTGCTTCAGCATATTTTCCGGCGTCGAGCTGGACGCCACCGCCATACCTACGGACGACAGGAAAAAAGCCAGAGCTTCAATTTCAAAGCCCTTTCTTCCTATGGCGCGCATAATGATAAAGTACAGCCAGGTGACGATTATGAGCGCAGAAAACGCAAGACCTACAGAGCTTCTGTGCTCCGCATCCGCATAGCAGAGGTTCTGAAAAAACAGTATTATCTGTATAAGCGTTACATAGGCGAACATCCCCGCCGGAGAGATGAGTTTTCCCGGAGCGGTGCGCCGATTTGAAATGACTTCCCGCTCCTGCTCTGTCAGATTGTAGAAATGCAGTTCGCTGTCGGACACGGATATGACGTCGCCGTCGCACAGGCTTGTACCCTCCTTGGGTATCACAACATCATTCACCGACGCCGCTGCCGCCGCGCCCAGATCGTATATTACCCAGTTTCC
>JAAYCC010000046.1 GCA_012729875.1 Clostridiales bacterium
CACTATGCCGTCAAAACGGCGATTTCAACCGTCTGAAAGCGGATTATATTACCGCGGCAATTTTGTTTATACCGTTTACATACGCCAGAATCGACGCCTCAATGACGTCGGTGGACAGACCGCGGCCGGTGTATTGCTCGCCGTTGTAGCCGAGCTTTACCACCGCCTCACCGATGGCGTCCTCGCCCTCGGTGACCGCGTCAAGGCTGAAGTCGTCAAGCGTGGCGTCTATTCCGGTTATGAGGTCGACCGCCTTGAACGAGGCATAGATGGGCCCCGTGCCGATTGCCACCTCCTCGCGGGTCTCGTCTCCGACCCGGATCTTTACGCTTGCAATGTTTGAGGTGTCCTTGCCGGTTGTTATGACATGCCCGAGGAACTTATAGGTCTCTACAAAACTGCGTGTCTTGGAGAGAGCCAGAGCCTCTATGTCGGCGTCGTTCAGGCTTTTTTTCTTGTCTGCCAGGGCTTTGAAGCGGATGAATATCTCGTCCAGCTCTTCTTTTGTAACTTCATATCCCAATTGGATAAGCCTGTCCTTGAGGGCGTGCTTGCCGCTGTGCTTGCCCAGCACCATGCTGTTCTGGGGAATACCCACGTCGGTAGACTTCATGATCTCGTAGGTCAAGGAGTTGGCCAGAACTCCGTGCTGGTGGATGCCGCTCTCGTGGGCGAAGGCGTTGGCCCCCACTATGGACTTACTGGGCGAGATCGGAACGCCGGTGATGTTAGAGAGCAGCTTGCTCGACTTGTAGATTTGGCGGCTGTCGATTCCGCACTCCATCTGGTAATAGTCACGACGGGTCTTCAGAGCCATAACTATCTCCTCTAGAGCTGCGTTGCCCGCGCGCTCGCCGATGCCGTTGACCGTACATTCGACCTGGGCTGCCCCGGCGCGCAGGCAGGCAAGGGAATTTGTCACCGCCATGCCGAGGTCGTCGTGGCAGTGGGCGGAGATATCGCAGTTTTCTATGCCGGGGGTGTGCTCACGGAGGTAGGTGATCAGCGCGAACATCTCGTCGGGCGTGGAATAGCCCACGGTATCCGGGATGTTCAGCGTTGTCGCGCCGGCAGAGATGGCGGTCTCGCAGCAGTGGGCAAGGAAAGCCCAGTCCGAGCGGGAAGCGTCCTCAGCAGAAAACTCGATGTCGTCGCAGAAGGATTTCGCATAGGCGACGTGCTCCGCAATACTGGCCAGAACCTGCTCCCTGGTCATTCTCAGCTTATACTCCATGTGGATGTCGCTCGTCGCTATGAACACGTGGATGCGCGGGTACTTCGCGCCCTTTACCGCGTTCCATGCCGCGTCAATGTCGCCCTTTGTGCAGCGGGCGAGACTGGCGACGGTGCAATGCTCGACAGTCCGGGAAATAGCTTCGACGCTCCTGAAGTCGTCCGGCGAGGCGATGGCAAAACCTGCTTCTATTATATCGACGCCCAGCGCGTCCAGCTGACGGGCCATCTCCAGCTTCTCTTCGAGGTTCATGCTGCAGCCGGGGGACTGTTCGCCGTCGCGCAGGGTCGTATCGAACACCTTGATTTTTCTCATTCATATCCTCCCTGTAATATTATAATTTATATTTTGTTTAAGACAGGAGTGGCGCAGCTAACACCGAAATCGCCTGAAGAGCGCCGGTTTGACAAAAAAATAAGCCCCGTCTTCCAAGATAAGAAGACGAAGCATAAACTCCGCGGTACCACTTCAATTGGCATATAGCATGCCCGCTTTCGGCATCGAATAAATGCCGCCTCTTTGATAACGGTGAGGAAATCCGTTCGCACCTACGGTTCAATGAACTTTCAGCTTGACTGCTCAAGGGTGAGTTCGCTTTGCCCTAACATACCGCTTCGCACCGAACAGCGGCTCTCTGAAAAGTGTCAGACAAAACTTTGTCCCTTTCACTGCATTTCTGATGTTGTGACATACTCTACACGAAGTTTTTTTGTTTGTCAAGAGATTTTTTTGTTGAATACCCGGCCGCTTCGTGTATACTGATTATAAATAGAAAACACTGGAAATACGCAGCTTTTTACTATAAAATGC